>JBJEYK010000043.1:0-39891 GCA_051886775.1 Candidatus Ventricola sp.
GACACGCTGCCCAGCCCCATCAGCAGCAGCGGCAGCATCACAATCGGGTTGAGCACGGTGCGGATCATGCTCACCAGCCGCTGGAAGAGGAAGCGCTCCCGGGCGGTGATGTAGCTGGTGAACACGCTGCACGGGAAGGATACCGCGATGTTGACCACCAGCAGCGCCATCAGCACGCGCGCCGTCTCGATCTCCCCGGGCGTAAGCTTGGCTGCGAAGATGCGGTGCACGTTGGCCACCAGCACGCCGCCCACCAGCAGCGACAGCAGGCCAATCACCAGGAAGATCGTCATGAACATGCCGTTGATCCTCGCCACGCCGTCCTCGCCGTCGCTGGCCTCGGCGCGAGTATAGTAGCGCACATAGGCGCTGCCCAGGCCGAAGCTCATCAGGCTGAGATTGGAGATAAAGCCGTTGACCAGCGTATAGGTGCCGTATTCGCTCTGGCCCAGCAGCCGAAGCATGACCGGCGTGTAGACGAGGGAAATCGCCGTGGAGAGCACCGTCTGCCCGTAGGAGAGCAGCACGCCCGCCTTTTTCTGATCCATAGGGGTTCCTTTCGCCGGTGCGCTGCCGGCTGTCGTGAATTTGCTTTCTCCAGTGTATCCGCTTTGTCCTCTTTTGGCAAGATTCATTTCCCTGACCGCCCGTTTGTGCTATAATGCAGGCATTCCACACATACGGAGGAGCCTATGATCGACAAAAGAGCGCTGGACGCGCACCTGACCGCCCTGGCCGAGCGCATGAACCTGGCAGGCGTATCCGCCGCCATCTGCACGGAGCAGGGCCTTCTATACACCTGGAACTACGGCTTCCGCGACGCGCAGGGCCGCGTCGAGCCGGACTGCGACACGATGTACGGCATCGCCTCGATGAGCAAATCGCTCACCGCGCTGTGCGCCTGCATCCTGCATGTCGAGGGCAAGCTGAACCTTGGCGACCCGGTTGCAAGGTATCTGCCGGGCTTCGCCGTGCCCGGCCAACCGCGCGAGGCGGTGACCGTGCGCCATCTGGCGATGCACACCGCCGGCATCCCGCCGATGGAGCCGCTGGAGTGGTCCATCGCCATGAACAGCGAAAACCGCCGCGAGAGCGAGTGGCTGACGCACATGCGCAGAACCGCGCCCAACCGCATGGATCGCATCGAGCAGGTCATCGACTACGTCGCCCACTGCCCGTATCACACGCTGGGCGCGCCGGGTGAGGTGATGAGCTATTCCAACGAGGGCTACGCCATCCTGTCCTCTGTGATCGACCGGGCGGCCGGCATGCCGCTGGAGCAGTTCATGCAGGAGCGCATTTTCGCGCCGCTGGGCATGACGCGCTCTATTCTGGACAACGGCATCGACGCCGCCCGCGCGCTCTCCGGCGGCAACCTCACCTCGCTGTTTGAGATGGAGGACGGCGCGCGCGTGTGCGACGACGCCTGGAGCATCCTGCCGCCGTTCCGCGGCTGCGCGATGGTCAAGTCCACCGCGCGGGACATGGCCGTGTACTATCGCGCGCTGGCCAATTTCGGCCTGCACGAGGGGCAGCAGCGCATCCCGCGCCAGGCGGTCGAGCTGCTCGTCGGGCGCTATCACCCGCTCTCGCCGCTCAGCGTGATGTGCATGGGGCTGAACAAGCGTGAGTTCATGGGCCACACGATCTGCGAGCACTCCGGCGGGCTGCACGGCGTGTCCACCAAGGGCGGCCTGCTGCTTAGCGAGGGCTGCGGCTTCAGCGTGCTGTGCAATCAGGGCGACGAGGACATGGACGAGCTGATGTGGGCGCTGTACAACGCCGTGCTCGGCCTGCCGCTGGGGCAGAGCCACCGCTGGTTCAACCCCGTCCATCACGCGTTTGCCAAGCCGGAGATGATCACAGGATGCTATCTCGCCCACGAGGGCGAGCCGAGTCTGATCACCATCACACAGCAGGATGATCGCCTGCTGCGCACGCGCGACGGCGAGACGACGCATCTGGTCTACTGCGGCGGCACGCGCTTCCTCGCCCTGTCGGATCCCGACGATCCCATTCAGGGCGTGCGCCATGAGTTCCTCATCCGCGACGGGCGCGCCTGGGGCGTACGCTGCGGCACGCGGGTGTTTGAGCGGGCGGATTCGTAACGCCCTGCCCTCGGGGGACGCTCAGCCCAGCGAGCGGAGCGTCTCCCTGTTCTCGGTGAGGTGGCGGCGCATGGCCTCGCCCGCCGCTTCCCCGTCGCGCGCGCGGATGGCGTCGACCACGGCCTGATGCGTCGCTGCCGCCGTGCCGGCGCAGGTGTGATGCGTCAGGCCCACATAGAGCGAAATGCCCTGCGCGATCAGCGGGATCAGCTGCGGAATGACCGTATTGCCGGTCATCTGCGCGATTTTCACATGGAAGTCGATATCCGCCTGGCCGTAGTCCTCGCCGGCGAGGATGTGCCGCTCCACCCGCGCGCAGAGAGCCTGCAGCGTCTGCACGTCCTCCGGGCCGGCCATCGTCGCCGAGCGCGCGGCGATCTGCGGCTCGAGCATCAGGCGCAGCTCGCACAGATCCAGTGCGAGCTTTCTCTTGTCCTGCGCGAAGCGGAAGCCAAGCGGATCGTCCGCGTGGCCCACGTCCGAGCAGACGAAGGTACCCCGGCCCCGGCGAATCTCCACCACCCCGCGGGATTCAAGCACCTTCACGGCCTCGCGAATGGTGCCGCGGCCCACGCCGATCTGCCCGGCCAGCGCCTGCTCGTTGGGCAGCTTGTCGCCCGGGCGGAGACTGTTGCCGATGATCATCTCCTCCAGCGCGTGAGCGGCCTGCTCCACCAGGGAATGAACCTCCATCCTCCGACACTCCTTCCGCAGCGCAGTTCTGCGCAATTGCTGATCCTATGAAAAAAGAATCCCGGGATCGCTCCCGGGAAATCCGTGCTATTAGCCCTCAACAGCCTCTTTCAGGCTCTTGCCCGGCTTGAACATCGGAGAGCGGCGCGCGCCGATCTGGATCTCCTCGCCGGTCTTGGGATTGCGAGCCTTGCGAGCCGGACGCTCCTTCACCTCGAACGCGCCAAAGCCCACGATCTGAACCTTTTCACCGTTCTTGAGGCTCTCGGCGATGATATCGCTCATTGCGCACAGGGCAGCCTCGGCATCCTTGCGGGTCAGGCCCGCCTTCGCGGCGATCGCCGCGCTCAGTTCATTCTTATTCATGGTCAATATATCCTCCTTACAACAAGCCGCCGCGCTCTGCCGGCACCAGGCAGCCAGCCGCGCGGAAAGGCGACTATGACATATTCTACATGCTTTCCCGCATTCCTGCAAGAGGCTACGTGCAAATCGCAAAATTTTCTTGTCCGTTCGGCCTTTGTCAGCCCTTTTCCCCGGCGCGCTGGCGCTCGATGCGCCGGGCGGTGGCGCTGCGCAGCGCAATCTCCGCATCCAGCCCCATGGCCTGTGCAAGCGCGCACAGCGCCTCGAGCGCCTCGCCCAGCTGCGCTTCGCCCGCGCCCGGCTGCAGGATCGCCTGCACGACCTGGGCTGCCCGGGCGCGCGCCGCGGCTGCGTCCGGCTCCGCGCCGGCGGATTGCGCCTGGCGGCGGATGACCTTCTGCGCGCGCATGAGCGCCGGCAGCGAGGCGGGCACCTCCTCCATGCGTTCGAGCGCGGACTGTTCGCCGCGCTCCTTCTTCTTGGCGCGCTCCCAGACGGAGACGACCGCCTGCGCGTCCTTGGCCGTCGCCCTGCCGAAGACGTGCTCATGCCGGGTGATCATCTTGCGGGCGGCCAGGCTGGTCACGTCGCGGTCGGTGAAGGCGCGGTGCTCCGCGCCGATGCAGCTGTTGAGCACGACCTGCAGCAGCACGTCGCCCAGCTCGTCGGCGATCTTCATCGGATCATCGCCGTCCATCGCCTCAGCGGCCTCGCAGGCCTCCTCGATCATGTACTGGCGCAGTGTGTGATGCGTCTGCGCCCGATCCCACGGGCAGCCGCCCGGCGCGCGCAGGCGGGCGACGACCTCCAGGAAGTCCTCATACGTCGCACGCCGGCGCTCGTACACGCTCACCCGCGGCACCAGCACCGCCGTGCGGTGATCGTAGCGGGGCTGCCTGTCCAGCTCGCACAGCGGGATGGGCCGCGCCTGGGCGCCCGGCTCCGCCGCGTTCTCCAGGAAATAGACGGTCATCTCGTCGTCGAACAGGTCGCCAAGCCAGAGCTTCACGTCCGAGGCGAGATAGCGGTTGTCCAGCTCCGTGATCACCTGCGGGCAGTCCGCCTGTACGCGCAGCCCCTGCGTGGACAGCGCCGTGACGACGCGCAGGTTCTCCGTGTCCACGCCAAAGGGGATCGCCGCGCAGGCTGCGCCGTCCGCCAGCGTCACCCCGCCGAGCACGCGCAGGCCGACATCCTCCGGCAGCGCGCGCGCCAGCGCGCGGACGGTGGCGTCGCTCACCGGGTCGCCGACGGCATAGCACAGCGCGCGCACGCCGCGCGCACGGCTGATGAGCGCCTGCGCCGCGCGCGCACACAGCTCGTCGAAGTCCTCGCAGTCCTCGTAGAGCGGATCGAGCGTGTCGTACGCGATGCCCTCGCGCGTGAGCACGTCCGCCGCGCCGTGGCGCGCCGTGCGCAGCACCAACGCGTCCGCCCCGCGCATCTGCGTAAGCGCGCCCAGCGTGAGCAGCTCGCCGCTGTCCGGCCCCAGCGCCGCTATGGTTATGATGTGCGATTTGTCCATGATGATTCACCCTTTGGCATCCTGACATGATGAACGGGAGCCGAAGCTCCCGTGTGTTCCGCCTGCAAAGCGGCCATGCCTCGCTTCGTCAGTCCTGCTTGTTGAGCACGCTCTCGATGATAAAGCGCGGGCGGCGCTTGGTCTCGTTGTAGATCTTACCGATATACTCGCCCACGACGCCCAGCCCCAGCAGCTGAATGCCGCCGATCAGCCAGATGGAGCCCATCAGCGACGTCCAGCCGGCGGAGGTGTGCCCGGCCAGCTTGGAGATGAGGGCGTAGAGCAGCATCAGCAGGCTCACCAGGAAGACGATCACGCCGGTGGAGAACACCAGGCGAATCGGCTTGACGGAGAAGGACGTGATGCCGTCCGCGGCGAAGGCGAGCATCTTCTTGAGGGGATACTTGCTCTCGCCGGCGAAGCGCTCGGCACGCTCGTAGGTGACGGTCGTCCACCTGTATCCGATCTGCGGCACGATGCCGCGCAGGAAGAGGTTGACCTCCGTGAACTGCGAAAGCCCCTCGACGGCGCGGCGGCTCATCAGGCGGTAGTCCGCGTGATTGAACACGATGTCCACGCCCAGCGCCTTCATGACCTTGTAGAAGCCCTCGGCGGTGAAGCGCTTGAAGAAGGTGTCCGTCTCGCGCTTGGAGCGCACGCCGTAGACGACCTCATAGCCCTCGTGATAGCGGTCGACCATCTCGTCCACGGCGTTCACGTCGTCCTGCAGGTCGGCGTCCATGGAGATGATCATGTCGGCGTAGTTGACTGCGGTGAGCAGCCCGGCCAGCAGCGCGTTCTGATGGCCGCGGTTGCGCGAGAGGTTCACGCCGGAGAAGAACTCCGGCTCCCTCTCGTGCAGCTCGCATATGATCGGCCAGGTGTTGTCGCTGGAGCCGTCGTTGACGAACATGACGCGGCTTTTGTCGCTGATCTTCCCCTGCTCCCGCAGGGCAATCAGCTTTTCGCGCAGGCGCTTGCTGGTCTCCGGCAGCACCTCCTGCTCCTTGTAGCAGGGCACCACGATGTAGAGCGTATTGTTTGGATTCATCGGTATTCCTCCCGCGCAGGTCCGCGCGTCGTCGTTTCACAATCAGATGGCTTATCGATCCTGGGGCTGGCCCGAGCCGAGCAGGCTGTCGCGCAGGTCGGTCAGCTCACCCGCGCTCCGCGAGAGCGCCGCGGCCGCACCGCACAGCAGCTTGTCGGCATGCACGCAGGCCTGGCTGTAAATGCTGTCGGCGTCCTTCTCCGCGCGCTCGCGGGTCTCCATGGCGTAGGCCTGGGCGCGGCGGGTGATCTCGTTTTCGTCCACCATCTTCTGCGCTTGCTGCTGCGCGCCGAAGATGATCTGCTCGGCGCGGGTCTGCGCGTCGGCCAGGATAGCCTGCGCGTCCTCCTGCGCCTTCTGGCGGGTGGCCTTGTCGTAAGCGTCGGCCTCGGCCTCCACCTCGTCCTTGAACTGCTTGGCCTTGCCCACCGTCTCATTGTAGATGCGGTCGGCATCGTCGGCGATCTGATCTGCACGGGCCTTCGCCTCGCCGAGCAGGCGTTCGCTGTCGGCGAGCACGCCCTGCGCCTGCGCCACCGCCTTGGGCAGCGCCATGCGCAGCTGCCCGAGCAGATCCTCCACCTCGCTGGCATCCAGCACGCACTTGCTCTTGCTCAGCGGGATGCGGTACGCGTCGGCAAGCATGTGGCTGATCGCGTCGATCACGCGGATGGTCTGCCCGATGGCCTCGCCCTGCTCCCGGCGCATGGGCCGCTCCTGCTGCTCCGGCGGGCGCTGCTGCGTGCCCTGGGCGCTCTGTTCGCTCTCTCTTGGCTCCATGTGATCCTCCTTTATCCTTCCCCGCGCCGCAGCGCTTGCTTGATGATCCCGCAGGTTCCCGGCGGGACGAGCGACTCAATCTCGCCGCCAAACGCCGCAATCTGCCGGACGATACTCGATGATATGCTGGCCAGCTCCTCCGAAGTCGTCATCAGCAGCGTTTCCACGCCGCCGAGCATGCGGTTGACCTGCGCCATCTGGTATTCCGCCTCGAAGTCGCCCAGCGGGCGCACGCCGCGGACGACCGCCGTGACCCCGCAGTCGCGGGCGCACTCGACGAGCAGCCCGCCGTGCGTCACGACGCGCACGTTGGCATAGGGCGCGCAGGCCGTTTCCAGCACGCGCACGCGTGTGGGCACGTCCAGCGCGCCGCGCTTGTCCGGATTGTGCATCACGGCGACAATCAGCTCGTCGCACAGCGCCGAGGCGCGGCGGATGATGTCCAGATGGCCGCGGGTTGCCGGGTCAAAGCTGCCCGGATAGAGCAATCTACGCATGGGCATCCTCCTCCCGCGGCGCCTTCGCGCGGCGCACAAAGGTCATCTCCGTGTCGCCGTAGCGGCGCAGGTCGCTGGCCGCAAAGCGCTCGTCCAGCAGCGGCGCCATGCCGCGCCGGTGCTCCACCACGATCAGAAAATGCTCGCCCAGCAGCCCCCGGTCATAGAGTGCCGCGCACATTTCGCCGGTATTCTCCATCCGGTACGGCGGATCGATAAACACCACGTCAAACGCCTCGCCCGCGCGCGCCAGCTCGTCCATCGCCGCGCGGTAATCCCGCGCGATCAGGCGGCACTGCCCGTCCAGTCGCGTGGACGTCATGTTCCTGCGGATGCAGTCGCAGGCCGCGCGATCCTGATCGATCAGCACCGCCCGGTCCGCGCCGCGGCTGACGGCCTCCAGCGCCAGCGCGCCCGTCCCGGCGAACAGATCCAGCACGCGCGCGCCGTCCAGCTCCCAGCGGATGATGTTGAACAGCGACTCGCGCACATAGTCCTGCGTGGGGCGGGTCTTCATGCCCGCCGGCGCGACCAGCGTGCGCCCGCGCGCCTGGCCGCCGATGATCCTCATGGCCGCTCCGCTCCTTCCCTGCGTAGGCTGTACGCCCTGATTATATCAGACGTATCCGGCTCAGACAAGCTCCTTCTTTTTCGGCTGGTCGCTCTGCGCGCGCTGGCCGTAGTGCACCTGCGGCTGCGCGCCGGTCAGCTCCTGGGCCAGCGTGCTCTTTTCGGCCTTGCGCACGGCCACCTTCTTGGCACGGCGGTTCATGCGCTCGCGCTTGCGGTTGAGACGCGGGCCGCACAGATAGCCGATCACATAGGCCAGCGGGAAGGTGGCGAGCATCAGCGGCGAGAGCCGGTCGATCAGCGCGCTCATCCTCTGCGGATCGGGGAAGACGTTGATGTAGATCATCTCCGGCAGGCGCACGATCAGGCGCACCCAGTCCGCCGCCGCCAGGCTCGTCTGCCGCGCGTAGGCCCCAAGCGGAGCCATCACGTCGCCGCGCGCGCCGTAGCTGTCGGTCAGCCACACGGGCAGATCCTGAAGCGTGTAGGTGTACGGCTTCGCCGTCACGGCGACAAAGACCGACAGCGCCAGCGGCACGCCGAACACCAGCAGCGCCGCGCACACCGCCTTGAGCGGCTGATAGCACTGGGCGTCGTCGCGCGCGTCCAGGGCCGTGCCCTTTTCCAGCGCGGCGGCGTACGACCGGCTGTTCGCGGCGTCGGCCGTGCCGCGGGTCATGCCCTCGTTCACGCACAGCAGCAGCAGGCCGGAGGCGATCAGCAGCGACAGCGCGCCGCGCAGCACCGTGGACTCAATCGCCTGCAGCGCGCTGAACATCATGCCCATCACCACAATGGCCACCAGCGCCGCCGCCAGCTTAGCCGCCATGGGCGGCACCTGGCCGAGCCAGTGCTGCGCGCGGCGCAGCGGCTTGCGCTTTTTTTGATTTCCGGGGGTCTTCGTCATGTCATGCCCTCCTGTCTTCTTCCTGCCGGCAATCGATCCAGGCGCCGGGCGTGAGGATCGCGTCCATGCGCGCGTCGTGCGCCTGCACCGGCACGCGCTCCAGCAGCGCAAAATCGTGGCAGACGCCCACGCGCAGCGCGCTCGTCTGCGGCAGAAACCGGTCGTAATAGCCGCCGCCCTGCCCCAGCCTGCCGCCGCGCCTGTCAAACGCGGCGCCCGGCACGAGGATCAGGTCGATATCCTGCGTGTTGGCTGCCGGGCAGTCCTCCCCCGGCTCCGGCAGGCCATACGCGCCCGGGCGCAGCTGCCAAAGCGCCGTCACCCGCCGGGCGGTCATCTCCCCCGGCGCGCCGCAGCGCGGCAGCAGCAGCGCCCTGCCCGAGGAAAGCACGTCCCGCAGCACCGCATCAAGCGGCAGCTCGCCCCGGGCGGCGGCATACGCCATCACGCAGCGCGCATCCCGGTACAGAGCAAGCCCTTGCAGCCGCTCCAGCACCGCCCGCGCGCAGCACGCCTGCTCCGCCTCGGGCAGTGCCCGCCGCAGCGCGCGCATCCGCGCGCGCAGGGCGTCCTTCCCGCACTCCGGCGCGCTCATGCGCCCAGGTATACGCGCGGCACGCGCGCGGACGGCCCACAGAGCACCTCGTAGCTGATGGTGCCGAGCCAGTCGGCCATCTCCTGCGCGTCGATGCAGTCCTCGCCCTGCTCGCCCAGCAGCACGACCTCGTCGCCCGCCTGCGCGCCCGGGATGCCGGTCACGTCCACCATGATCTGATCCATGCACACGCGCCCGAGGATCGGCGCGCGCTGCCCGCGCACGAGCACGCAGCCCCTGCCCGACAGCCCCCGGCGATAGCCGTCCGCATAGCCGACCGGCACGGTCATCACGCGCGTCTCCCGCTGCGCCGTGAACAGCCCGCCGTAGCTGACCCGCTCGCCCGGGGCGATCGTCTTGACGAACACCGCGCGCGCCACCCAGCGCATTGCCGGGCGCAGCCCCGCAGCCTCGAGCACCGGCGGATAGCCGTAGAGCGCGATGCCGCCGCGCACCATGTCCGCGTGCGCCTGCGGATAGCGGAAGATCGAGGCGGTGTTGGCCGCGTGGCGGGTGATTTTCCCGGGATGCACGGCGGCAATCGCCGCGCACATCGCCTCAAAGCGCGCAAGCTGGCGCAGCGTGCCGGTGCTGTCGTCCTCGTCCGCCGTGGCCATGTGCGTAAAGCACCCGTCCAGCGCCACGCCCGGCAGGCTGTCGATCAGCCGCGCCAGCGACGCAGCCTCCTGCGGCGTACGCACGCCGATGCGGTTCATGCCCGTGTCGAGCTTGATGTGCAGCTTCACCGGGCGGCCGCAGCGCCTGCCCGCAGCGTCCAGCGCGCGCACGCGCGCCTCGTCAAAGACGGCCTGCGTCAGGCTCCACTGCGCGACGCCGTCCGCCGCGGCCTCGTCGATGCCGCCCAGCACCAGGATGGGCGCGGAGAGGCCCGCCCGGCGCAGCGTCTCCCCCTCCTCCGGGATGGCGACGGCCAGCATGTCCGCGCCGGCCTCCAGCGCGGCGTTGGCCACCGGCACCGCGCCGTGGCCGTAGGCATCCGCCTTCACCACCGCCAGAAACCGCACGCCCGGCGCAAGGCAGGCCCGCATGACCCGCACGTTGTGCCGGATGGCGTCCAGATCGATCTCACAAACCGTATAGCGATACATGTTCAGTCCAGCTTTCTGCAGAAAATGGTTTCGTGTACAGTATAGCGCGAAACGGGCCAAAAGAAAAGATGCGGCGTCTTTTTCGCCGCGCCCGGTCATACCGATAGGCATCACCATTCGGAGGGGGCGAGGGGATGACGGGCGGATCGGTAGCGCTGGCGCTGCTGGGCGGCGTGATCGGGGCGGGCTTTGCGTCCGGGCGCGAGATCGTGCGCTTCTTTGCGGGGCACGGCGCGATGACCGGCGCGGCGGTGCTGTGCGCCGTCGGGACGCTGTGCTGCCTGTTCCTGCGGCTGCCTGCACAGATGGAGCGCGCCGGGTGCGATACGCTGGGCGCGCTGTGCGTGCGCCGCTTCGGCGCGCGTCTGGGCGGGCTGTGCGCGGGGCTGTTCACGCTGCTGTGCGCCGTCACCGGCGGGGCGATGCTCGCCGCCTGCGCGGAGCTTGCCGCGCTGACGCTGCCCATCCGGCCCGCCTACGCGCTGGGGCTGCTGCTCACGCTGGCGCTGGGCGCGGCGCTGTCGTGGCTGGGCGTGCGCGCGCTGGCGCTGCCGGGGCTGTGCCTGTGCGTGCTGCTGCCGGCGCTGCTGGTGCGGCTGCTCCGGCTGCCCGTGGGCGAGGCGTGCTTTCTGGCGGAGCTGGCCCCGCCCGTGCGCGCCTGCGCGGACGGCGCGATCTACGGCGCGCTCAACGCCGCCATGCTGGCCGGGGCGATGCCGCTGCTGCTGCCGCTCTCCCGTGCGCGGCGCAGGCGGTCGGTCGCGCTGTTCGCGCTGCTCTTCGGCGCGCTGCTGACGCTGGGCGCGCTGGTGTGCCGGCGGCACCTGGCCGCGGTACTCCATCAGCCGCTGCCCTTCGTCTGGCTCAGCCGGTCGCTGGGCGGCGGGTATTATCTCGTGGCCGCATGCCTGTATGCCGCCGCGCTCTCCACGCTCTGCGCGATGCTGACATCGCTGTCGCTGCTGCTGCCGCTTTCCCGCCGCGCGGGCGCCATTGCATCTGCGCTTGGCTGCCTGGCTGCGGCGCTCATCGGCTTTGGCGCGCTGGTGCAAAGCGCCTATCCCGTGCTGGGCGCGCTGTGCGCCGGGCTGATGCTGCTGCTGTGCGTGGGCGCGCCGCCCGGGGCGGGGAATCAATCCCCCAATCCGTCGGCCAGATAGCCGCCCCAGGCGCTGCCGGTGACCTCCTGCAGCGCGCGCTCCAGCGCGGCCTGGCTGGCCAGCTGCCCGGCGTTCTCCTGCGCATAACGGCACAGCGCGTCGGCCAGCGCCTCCTCGCCCGCGGCCATGCCGATGCCCAGCAGCATCGCCGCGCCCTGATCGCGCAGCACCTGCGTCATCTCCGCGTCGTCGCCAAAGCGATCGACCCCCGCGCCGACGCGCACGCCATGCGGCCTGGTCAGCCGTGTGGCCGGCTCGAGCTCCTCAAAAAAGCGCGTCTCATACGCCGCCGCGCCCTTGCGCGCGCGGTAGGCCAGCAGCTCCGATGCCGAAGCCAGCGTCTCACTCAGCCACGGCGCGCGAAAGGGATCGACGCCCACCTGCACGCCGAAGCTCTCCCGCGCGATGAGCCGGGTGAGCCGGCGCAGCAGCGCCTCGTCGTCTCCCTGCGCGTCCAGCGCAAGCAGGCCGGAATACGCCACGCCGTCCGCGCGCGCCGTCTGCGCCTTGGCGACCGTGAGCGAGGCAAACGGATAGCGCAGCCCGATTTTTTCCAGCGATGCAAGCGCCTCCCGCGTGCGCGCGAGCAGCCGCGCGGCGTCACGCCCGCTTGGCGCCATGGCCGTAATCAGCACGCCCTGCGCTTTCCCCTGGCGGACGCAGCCATCCTCCAGCATCGCGAAGGTCGCGTCCCGCGCGCCCCGCAGCTGTGCCGTGTAGCGGACGATGCCGTCCGCCTGTGCAACCGCCGTCAGGTCGCCGCCGGGAGCGACCTGCGTGCCCCGCTGCACGTCCAGCGTGATCGCGCAGTCAAACGCCTGCGAAACGCCCGGCGCGGCCAGCGCGTCCCAGGCGTCAGTGCGCCACGCGCCGTCCTCCCACACATCCAGCGCCGGCAGGGTGATCAGCGTCGCGCCGTCCGCCTTTGCGCAGCGGATCATCAGCGTAAACGTCAGGGTGACCGTCTGCCCCGGCTGCCAGCCGCAGTCCACGCGCAGGAGGGTCGGGTCGTCCGCGTCCTGCCGGGCGGACACGCTCCGCCCGTCGATCGCCGCGCCGCTGACGGCGACCGCGCCCGGGTCGTCGCCGTTCATGCCCAGGCGCAGGACAAGCTCCTCCAGCGCGCTGCCGGTGCGGTTGGTGAGCGTCATCGTCTGCGTGCCGCGCAGGGTGCGCGTGCCAGTGTCATAGCTGCCGGAGAAATCGACGAAATCGCGCTCCGCCGTGGGCGCAAGGGCCTCTGCCGCGACGACGCGCCGCCCCGCCGTCATGTGACGGATCCCCAGCGCGCCCGCGCACACGGCGATCAGCGCCGCCAGCGCCAGCAGTCCTCTCGCTCTTTTCATGCTCGTCCCCCAAAGAAAGCGGGCAGCGCTTCCGCCGTCCGCTTTCGTGTCATGCCTTCTTGTCGAATTTGTTGCCGCAGCCCTTGCAGGTGATCGTGACATTGCCCACGCCGCGCGGCACGCGCAGGCGCTTTTTGCACTGCGGGCAGGTGAAGTAGCGATACTTCTTGGAATTCTTCACGCGGTTGACCCACTCGCTCACAGCGCGGCGAAGCCCCAGCGTCTTCTCCAGATACACCTGGTTCTCGTGCTGGCGGGCATAGCGATCCTTGCTGAGCATGCGGAAGAACATCAGAATCAGCAGCGCGTCGGCCAGCAGCGCCACCAGCGGCACCCGCCCGAGCGAGCCGAGCAGCGAGAGAATCAGCGCCGTCCAGAGCATCGCCATGTTCAGCTGATCCGTGCCGTAGCGGCCGGACATGAAGCGCGCAAAGCCCTGACGGATTTTATCAAAGAAACCCATGGTGTTTCCTCCTTGTGATGGGATATGCTCAGCATACGCCGCCGGAACGGGACTTGTCAATCCCTTTTGCGCGCCGGTCACTTGAGCGCGAGATGGTGAAGCCGCAGCGCGCCAAAGGGCGCAAGCTCCTGCTCGGCCAGCTGCCACTGCGTGGGATCGGCGATTTCGTCCGGCTCGTGGGCGTCCAGCCCGATGAGCACGCGCACGCCCGCCTCCCGCGCGATGTCGAAGAACTCGGGATGCGGATAGCTGACGCGGTGGGTATAGCGGGCGATGAAGCGGTCGTGCACGTTGTACTCCATCGGCAGCTCGTACGCCCGGCAGGCCTGGCACAGCTCGCGCGCGGCGGCGCGGCAGTTGTCGTCGAAGGGGCGATAGCTGCGCAGGAACAGATCCGGGTGCGCCAGATACGCAAACAGCCCCGTCTCCATGCCCTTCACCGTGCTGTCCACATAGGCGCGCAGCTGTGCGGCGGTCCTGGTGGAGCCGAAGTAGAAGCCGCCCTCGTCGGTGCGGTCGTAGTGGTTGCCGAAGATCAGGTAGTCCAGCTGCTTTTCCTGCTTCATGTCGGAGAGCCAGCCCATGTACTCCGGGAAGTACTCGCACTCGAAGCCCGCGAGGATCTCCACCTGCCCGGCGTACCTTGCCTTCAGCGCGCGCACGGAGGCGAGGTATTCGTCCAGCCGGTCGATGGTCATGCGCACGTGCGTGTGCGTGTAGCCCGAGGCATACGGCCACGGCACATGATCCGAAAAGCCCAGCGTGTCAAAGCCCTGCGCGATGGCGGCGAGGACATACGCTTCGTCCGTGCCCTCCGCGTGGCCGCAGCGGGCGGTGTGGGTGTGATAGTTTGCCTTGCTCACAGCGGTTCCTCCTGCTAGAAACGATTCTGGTAACGGCGCAGGCCAGTGCGGCGGTTGAATGTGCATTACGCAATGCCGATGCGCGTGCAGGGCACGCGGCCCTCTGTCAGATCGCTGATGCGGTGGCGGCCATGGCCGATGATGACGGTCGTGCCGCGCAGCGCCGGGCCGAGGGCGTACTCCAGCTTGGCGTGCGCGCCGTTCGCGCCCGCGCGGGAGCTGCCCACGCAATGCTGCTGCAGCGCGCGCACCTTCTGCTCCAGGCGTTCGGCGTCCGGGGCCAGCACGTCGCGCACCAGCGTCTCCGGGCGGCCCGGCTCGGCGTAGATGCCCTCGGTGGAGGTCATGATCAGCAGCACGCGGGTGGACACCAGCCCTGCGATCACCGCCGCCGTCTCGTCGTTGTCCACGCACTCGTGCACCTCGCGGCCCTCGCGCCGCAGCGCAGACAGCTCCCACTTGCGGTTCTCCTCGTCGGAGACGGGGTCGTTGTAATTGACGATCGGGATCGCGCCCTGCGCCTTCGCCCGCAGGAACAGGCGGCGGATATGCTCGCGCTTTTCGTCGTCGTTGAAGTGCTGATGCTCCACCAGCACCTGGCGCACGGAGTACTCCGGGCGGATGAAGCGGCGGTACTGCTCCATCAGGATGGCCTGACCCTGGGCGGCGTAGTCGGTCTTCGCGTCCACGGTGTCGGCGTCCAGCTCGTGCCCGGCGCGCTTGATGTAGTCCAGCCGGCCGATTTCCGCCGCGCCGGAGGTCACCCAAATCATGCCCGGGCGCAGCTCGCGCCCCAGCCGGGCGAAGATGTTGTAGTCGATGTCGGCGTCCTCGCGGCTGATGAGCGCCATCGAGCCGATCTTGCCAACCAGATCAAAGTCGTATTGCATGCCGATTGTCCTCTTTTGGGCGTTGCATTTCGGATCCAGCCCCGTCAGCCTTCCCCAAAGGGGAAGGCGGGGATGCTCCTTCAAGAATCCATATTTGAGTCCAGGGGCCTTCTCTACTTGTGATACCGCTCCCCCGCGGCGATCTTCATCGCGCGATAGACCTGCTCCAGCAGCATGACGCGCGCCAGCTGGTGCGGGAAGGTCATCGGCGAGAACGAAAGCTTCATCTGCGCGCGGGCGACGACCGCGTCCGCCAGCCCCAGCGACCCGCCGATGACGAACACCACGCGCCGCCCGGTATCTGCCAGCTCGGTCAGCCTGCGCGAAAGGCGCACGGAATCCATCTGCTGCCCGTCGATGCACAGGCAGACGACGATGTCTCCCTCGCGGAGCCTGGCGAGGATGGCCTCGCCCTCCTTCTTTTTGATCTGCTCCTCGATGGCGGGCGAGCTGTTGGCCGGCTCAGGCAGGTCGGGCAGCTCGATCGTCTCCCATTTTCCAAAGCGCGTGAGACGCTTTTCGTATTCCGCCGCCGCGTCGCGCCAGTATTTTTCCTTCAGCCTGCCCATGCAGACGAGCGCCATGTTCACGTTGGTTCCTCCGTTCCCGTCATGAAAGCAGGGCCGCGACCAGCGCCAGCACGGCTGCCGCGATCAAAAGCGCCCAGTCCCTGCGGCTGAGCCTGCCCAGGGGCTTCACCTGCGCGTGCGCGCCGCGCGATGCCAGCGCCCTGCGCAGGGCGTAGACGAAGGCCAGGCACAGCCCCAGCCGCAACGCGCACGAGGGCAGCGTCAGCCCGGCAAACAGGCCGCCCAGCCCGGCGTACTCCAGCACGATCAGCGTAAGGTTGTAGACGCCGTGCACCAGCACGGGCGCAAGCAGTGAGCCGGTCCTCAGCGTGAGCGCCGAAAGCAGCAGCCCCATCGCCGTGTACAGCAGCCAGACATGGGGCACGCCGCCCATGTGCGCCAGCGCGAAGCACAGCGCGCTGACCCACGCGGCGCGCCCGCGCCCATAGCGCTCCAGCGCGTGCAGCAGATAGCCGCGGAAGAACAGCTCCTCCAGCACCGGTACGAGCAGCGCGCTCTTGAGCAGGGCCAGGATGAACGCCCCCGGCGCGCGCACCGCGAAGGTCACGCCCGCCGTGCCCCCGCCATAGGCCAGGCTGCGCAGCACGTCCGCGCCAAGCGTCATCGGGGCGACGGCCAGCGCGCCCAGCAGCGACAGCCACAGCGCCTGCGCCCGGCTGAGCGCGGCGCGCGGCAGGATTTTGCGCTGGTCGCCGTCCAGCACGCGCAGCCCCAGATGCGACGCGCCGCCGAAGACGAGCGCCGTCGCCGCCAGCTCAAGCACCAGGCCGAAAGGCTGCGTACGAAAGCCCGTGCCGTTCAGCGTGGCCGGCAGCCGATACAGCGCCATCGCCAGGCAGGCCCCGGCGGACAGAAGAAGCGCGGAGCGCGTCCTCACACGCCGCCGCGCTCCGGTCGATCGCAGCCTCATTTGTCAAACACGATGTCGCGCTGGATCGCATAGCTGATCATGAACAGCACCACGTCCACCGGAATCTTGAGCACATCGCCGGAGACGGGCAGCACACGCGGCAGGAATTCCACAAGCCCCGCGCCGATCGCGCCCTGAATTACGCACAGTGCGTAATACTTCACCACGGCGTACTTGCCGCCGCGCTTACCGAAGACGGCATGCTTGTTGATGTGGTAGTTCACCTGCGAGGAGACCACGCGCGCCAGCGCGTACCTGAGCCAGTACATCAGCCCGAATTGCCGCAGCAGGTAGAACAGCGCCAAATCCACCACGGTGGAAAAGCCCGAGGAGAACAGGTACGCAAACAGATGCCGGAAGATGACGCCGTAGATGCGCAGCGCGTCGCGCACGGGATTGAAGTGGCTGCCCGCGTTGTCGTCGATGTAGATCGTCTCGATGGGCACCTCGCAGACGCCCAGATGCATGTCGCGTAGCTTGAGCAGCACGTTCATCTCGTACTCGTAGCGCTCGCCGCCGATGCGCACCATCGCCTCCAGCGAGGCGCGCGGCAGGGCGCGCAGGCCGGTCTGCGTGTCGCCCACATGCGTGCCGCTGACCATCGTGTATACCGCGCGGGTGATGCGGTTGCCCCAGCGGCTCTTGAAGGGCACGTCGCCCGTGAAGCAGCGGGAGCCGAGCACCAGGCAGTCGGGATGTGCGCGCAGCGCGTCGATCAGGCGCAGGATGTCCTCCAGGGTGTGCTGCCCGTCGGCGTCGGCGGTCACGATGCCGGCCATGTCCGGCCAGCGGAGCATGGCCTCGTTGATGCCGGTCTTCAGTGCGCGGCCCTTGCCCAGGTTCACCGCGTGCGTGGCCACCTGCGCGCCCAGCGCGCGGCAGCTTTCAAAGATATGTGCAAAGGCCTCGCCGCCGCCGTCGTCCACCAGCAGCACGTCAAGCTCCTTCCCGCGCAGCGCGCGGGTCAGCTCGGTCAGGCGGTCGTCCGGCTTGTAGGCCGGGATCAGCACCACCACGCGCGAATCGGTCTTATCGCCCATAGGTACTCCTTTGTTGCTTGCATTCATTCTCGCCGCCGGCAGCAGCCGACAGCCATCGACAGTATACCCCTGCCCCCGGAAAAAGTCAAGCGCGGCCTGCATTGCGCGCGTCTTGTGCCGGGCGGCGCTTTGTGCTATAATGGGGCAACGGTTTCGCGCCCCGCGGCGCGCATCATCATCATAAGGAGGTTCCTCCGTATGGAACAGAACCAAGCGCGCAGGCAGCGCATCCTCTCCGGCATCCAGCCCTCCGGCACGCCGACGCTGGGCAACTACATCGGAGCCATGCGCAATTGGAAGCTGCTCGAGGATCAGTACGACTGCCTGTACATGATCGCCGACCTTCACGCCATCACCGTGCGCCAGGAGCCGGCGAAGCTGCGCCAGCAGTCCATGCAGCTGCTGGGGCTTCTGCTGGCCATCGGGCTTGATCCGGAAAAGAACGTGCTTTTCTTCCAGAGCCATGTGCCCCAGCACGCGGAGATCGCCTGGCTGCTCAACTGCTACACCTACATGGGCGAGATGAGCCGCATGACCCAGTTCAAGGACAAGAGCGCCAAGCACGCCGACAACATCAACTGCGGCCTGTTCACCTACCCCATCCTCATGGCGGGCGACATCCTGCTGTATCAGGCCAACCTGGTGCCCGTGGGCAAGGATCAGACCCAGCACCTGGAGATCTGCCGCGACATCGCCGCGCGCGTCAACGGCCTGTACGGCAGCGTGTTCACCATCCCCGAGGGGTACTATCCCAAGGTCGGCGCGCGCGTGATGAGCCTGCAGGAGCCCACGCGCAAGATGAGCAAATCCGACCCGGACGACTGCTTCATCTCCATCCTCGACACGCCCGATGTCATCCGCCGCAAATACCGCCGCGCCGTCACCGATTCCGACGCGTGCATCCGCTTCGACCCTGAGCAGAAGCCCGGCGTAAGCAACCTGCTGAGCATCCTGTGCGCGCTGACGGGCGAGAGCATCGACTCCCTGTGCGCCTCCTTCGAGGGCAAGGGCTACGGCGAGCTGAAGGCCGCCGTGACCGACGCCACCATCGAAACCCTCGCGCCCATCCAGGCCGAGTTTACCCGCCTGATGGGGGACAAGGCGTATCTGGAGTCGGTCTACCGCACGGGCGCACAGCGCGCCGGCTCCCTGGCCGAGCGCACGCTGCAAAAGCTGATGAAGAAGATCGGCTACGTCGCCAAGTGATCCGAGCCCGCGCCGCACTGCGCCGCGCGGGTTTTGTCTTTTTCCTCCGCGCGTCTTTACATCTCCATATTTTGTGGTATAATTGACGCATAAGCACCAGATATAGTTTTTCGGAGGTCATACCCATGTGCACTGTGAACATCACCGGCGGCGCCTGCCCTCAGCAGGAGATCGACGCCTATATCGCCCGCGGCGCAGAGCTGTACGGCCGCGAGCCGGACGCCATCGACGTGCGCCTGGACGGCGAATACGTCGAGCTGGCCTATCACTATCAGAACCAGCCCTTCCACCGCATCCGCCGCATCACCGGCTATCTCGTCGGCACGCTCGACCGCTTCAACAACGCCAAGCGCGCTGAGGAGCGCGACCGCGTCAAGCACGGGATCGAGATGTAAGCCTGTTTCCGGAAGCCAGACAATCGCATACACAAACCGGGCGGCTGCATACGCAGCCGCCCGAAAGCATATGTCCTCATTCCCTGCGCCGGGCGTTTCACCCTACGCCTTCTGCCCGAGCTGCGCGATGGTGCGCAGCATCTGCCCGACATCCAGCGGCTTGGCCAGGTGGGCGTTCATGCCCGCGCCCAGGCACTGCTGCACGTCCTCCGAAAAGGCGTTGGCGGTCATCGCCACAATCGGCAGCGTCGCGGTGTCGGATCTGCCCAGCCGGCGGATCTGGCGCGTCGCCTCGCACCCGTCCATGACCGGCATCATCACGTCCATCAGCACCAGGTCGAAGGCGCCGGGCGCCCGGCTGCGCACGGCCTCCACCGCCTCCAGGCCGTTGGCCGCAACGGTGATCTCGGCCCCCTCCTCGCTCAGGATGGTCTCGGCGATCTCGCGGTTCAGCTCGTTGTCCTCCACCAGCAGGATCCGCATGCCGCCGATGGAGGCGGACGCCTGCGGCTCGGCCTGCTGGATTCTCGGCCCGTCGGCCAGCTCGAAGGGAACGGTCACCACAAACGTGCTTCCCACGCCCAGTGTGCTGGAGACCTCCAGCGTGCCGCCCATCTGCTCGATGAGCGCCTTGGCGATGCTCATGCCCAGGCCGGTGCCCTGGTTCACGCTCTGCTCGTCGGTATTCTCCTGGACGAACGGCTCGAAGATGCGCCCCAGGAATTCCTCGCTCATGCCGATCCCCGTGTCGGTGATCGTCCAGCGATAGGTGACGCTGCGCTCGTCGTGCGCCGGAAGCTCGATCTGCGTCGTAATCCGCCCGCCCTCGTGGTTGAACTTGATGCAGTTGCTGTAAATGTTCATCAGCGCCCGGCGCAGATGCAGCGGGCTGCCATAGACCCAGGCGAAGCGCTCGTCCGGCCTTTCAAAATGCACCGTGGAGGCAACGCCCTTTTCCTGCGCCTGCAGGTTGATGATCGTCTGCGCCTCGCGTCCCTCCTGGAAGATGTCGAACGGCTCATGGGCGAGCACCATGCTGCCGTCCTCTATCTTGGCCATGTCCAGCACGTCGTTGATCAGCGAGGCCAGATGCTTGGCCACGATGCCGGCCTTGCGGCGGCTCTCGCGCAGATAGTCGATGTCGTCGGCGTGCTTTCTGTCGATTTCCAGCAGGCCGATGATGCCATTGAGCGGCGTGCGCATGTCGTGGGACATCCGGGCCAGGAAGCGGGACTTCTCGGCGTCGGCGCGCCGGGTGTCCTCCAGCGCCTTCTGCAGGCGCTGCTGCTGCTCCACCTCCGCCGCGACGATATCGTCCACGTTGAGAAGCCCCAGCACGACGATGCCGTATTCCTCGTTCTTGATGAAGCGGAACTGATAGTGATGGGTTCTCCCCTGATCGATCACCCGGAAATTGCCCGCGTATTCCTGCCTGCTGGCCAGCGCGTCCAGCACGCTGCTCAGCCGCGTCGCCGCCGTCATCATCATGCGGTCGTCGGGATGCACATGCGCGTCGATGTAGGCCGCCATCATCTCGTCATACGGGCATACGTCCTTCTGCCAGAGGTCCTCCGGCAGGAAATCCTCGTGCTTGATCAGCGTCGCCGTGCCGGCCCGGGTGTTGAGCAGGAACACGTCCAGATAATTGCTGCTCAGCGTCTGCACGATGCTGACCTGCGTCTCGTAGGCCTCGCGGTCCTGGGTCACGTCCATGCCATAGAAGACGCCCTCCAGGTGGTTGTTGGCGGGGTTGACAAACAGGCGCAGCGTGTAGCGCGACCAGCGGGCGACGTGATCGTCATAATAGCAGCGGGATTCGCGGATGATCTCCACCTTGCCCGCCTCATAGTCCCGCTTCATGGCCTCCAGGCTGTACGCGCTCAGGAATTCCTGGCGGTCGCGCTCCGAGAGGATGTACACCGCCATGCTTTGCATCAATGCGTCGATGGTTCGGTCCCGGTCAAGCTCGTCCACGATGGCGGAGGTGCCGCCGACCCGGAGGATCCGGTTCCCGGTGATGTCCAGATGGAAATAGCCCGCCGCGTCGGACAGCGAGGACACCAGGGCGTCGAGCTGCTTTTCGTAGATGCGCTTGGTGGCGATGTCGTCGTCCTCGCAGGCGACGGCGACCACGATGTCCTCAAAGCTGTCGGCCTCGCCGTTGCGCGCGATGAGCAGATAGTAGTAGTGCACCGCTTCGCCCAGCAGCACGCGCAGGTGCACCTTGAAGGAGGCGGCGCTGTCCAGCCGCCGGCGCACGCTCTCCAGCGAGAGCTGCTCCCGGACGGCGGCGCGCTCCTCCGGGTGAATGTAGCGCGTCACAATCAGCTCGAGCACTTCGTCATAGCCCATGCTGTCGCGAAGGCCGTCGTCGCTGCTGCCGAACAGCTCGTCGTCGCGGAAGACGGAGATCCTGCGGCTCTGCATGCTCACGCCGAACACCGTGCGATACTTGACCGATAGCAGGTTGAGCGCGCCCAGCAGCCGCAGCGAGCCCTCGCCCGTGGGGATGGCGCTGGACAGGCGCGCGCCCTCGGCCACGGTGCTGAACACCAGCGCATGCCCCCTGCTGCCGTCGGGATGCACCGTGTCCACCGCGTCCACCGTCTCATAGATGTGGCGGATGGGATCGAGGTACGTCTTCGGGCCGTGAATGCCGCCTGCGACGGGGCAGGGCGGGCAGGGCGCATCCAGCCCCATCAGCGCGCGGTAGCACTTCTCCCCCAGCTTCAGGTTCGGATAAATCTGCCGGGCCGTGTCGTTGAAGCCAATGATCGTGTATTCCGCGTCGATGCTGTAATACCCGGACGAATGCTCGCTCATCTTTCGTACGCCTCCCGCCGATATCACGGACGAAACCGCTACAATTGCATTCTCTTTTTTGTTAATCTACCATGTTTCTGTCCGTTTGTCAATCCGCCCGGCGGCCGCAGCTCAAAAGGAGCGCCCCCGCGCGGCCTGCCTGCCGCATAGGGACGCTCCTGCAAAATGATCAGCTTCTGCTGCGCCGGTCAATCCCGCGCTGCTGATAGAACGCGCGCTTATCCTCGTACATGCGCTGCTCCGCGCACCGGACCAGCCCGTTCATGTCGCATGCGTCAGCCGGCTGCCGCGCGCAGCCCACCGAGATATGATCGCCCGCCTGCTCGACGGCGCGGCGGAGCCGGTCAATCCGACCGTTCAGCGCATCCTCCGGGCAATCCGGCACGAAGGCCAGCATCTCATCGCCGCCGACGCGATAGCTGTGCTCCGTGCCAAAGGCGCGCTGCAGCTCGCCGGCGACGCGCCGCAGCATTTCGTCCCCGGCCTCGTGCCCGCGCGCATTGTTCAGCTCGTGCAGGCCGTTCACGTCGACATAGACGCACGCGAGCGAATCCCGGCACTGCCCGGGCGCCCGGCTCAGGCTCTGCTCGAAGGCGTTGCGGTTGAGCAGCCCGGTGAGCAGGTCGGTCCGGCTGAGCATGATCACCTGCTGCTCGTACAGGTAGCGCTTGCATTTGACGCCCATCATGTAGGTGCTGATGATGGCGCTGATGGCGCCGAAGACCACTGCGTTCATGATGTCGACAAAGCGCTGCTTGGGCTCCTTGGTCGCCATCACGATGATCGAGAACCCCAGCACCGCCAGGCAGATCGTCAGCACCATGCGGCAGGGGCGATCCACAAACAGCATCGGCGCGGTGAGCAGAATGGCAATGAAGCTGACGGACAGCTCCTCCGGATCCAGCACGGTGCCCGTGAGGATGCTCATGGCAAACAGACCGCCCAGGAACACATACAGCACCAGCAGCATCCGCCCGCGCGTCCAGGGCAGGCGCGACGCCCCGAACGCCAGCGCGGACACCGCCATGCCGCCGAAATAGACCCAGCGGTTGTCCGCCACCGGGGTATAGAAAAACGTACCCGCAAACATCGCCAGCAGGAACGCGCCGGAGACGAGCGAAAATATGCGCATGCTCTGGCGGTTGCTGCGGATGATTTCCTCATCCAGCTGCCGGAATTCATCCAGCGTCAGACCGGCAGAGCACAGGTATCGTTTGATCCATTTCAAGGCCCGCTTCACGTCTTTTCCCCCTTCTGAATCCATGATAGCATGCGTTCGGCAAGAAAAGCAATCCCCTTGCGGCAGATTGCTTTCGTTTCTTTTTTCGCAAAAGGCCATGCCCCCGTGCTCGCGGGGACATGGCCTTTGTGGTGGGTGCCGGATTACTTCCTGCTGCGGTCGGTGTAGGTGGTGTGCAGCAGCTCGTGCGCCCGGTGGCCGTTCGGCTCGCCGAGGTACTCGGCGTAGAGCTTCTGGATGTCCGGGTTCTCGTGGGACTTGCGGATGACCTTCGCCTCGTCCTCGGCATACAGGCCGGCGGCGCGCACCTTGCGCGGATCGAGATCCATGCGCTTGGTGGCGTTGACGATGGGCTGGCCGCCGCCGTTGACGCAGCCGCCCGGGCAGGCCATGACCTCGACGAACGCGTAGCTGGCGTCGCCCGCCTGGATGCGGCGGATCAGCTTCTTCGCCGCGCCGGTGGAGCTGGCGATGGCGACCTTGAGCTCCTTGCCGCCGAGGGTGAAGGTCGCTTCCTTCACGCCCTCGATGCCGCGGACGGCCTGATACTCGACGTTCTCCACGGAGCGGTTCTCCAGCACGTCGGCTGCGGTGCGCAGCGCGGCCTCCATGACGCCGCCGGTCACGCCGAAGATCGCCGCCGCGCCGGTGGACTCGGCCACCAGCTCGTCGAAGCACTCCTCGTCGGGCAGGCTGGCGAAGTCGATGCGGGCGTCGCGGATCATGCGGGCCAGCTCACGGGTGGTGATGGTGATATCCACGGAGCGCAGCTCCTCGACCTCCATCTCCGGGCGGGCCGTCTCGAACTTCTTGGCCGTACACGGCATCACGGCGACGACCACGATGCTGCGCGGGTCGATGCCGGCCTTCTCGGCGTAGTAGCTCTTGATGATCGCGCCCTCCATCTCCATAGGAGACTTGCAGGTGGACAGGTTCGGGATCAGCTCCGGGAAATTGTGCTCGACGTACTTGATCCAGCCCGGCGAGCAGGAGGTGAACATCGGCAGCACGCCGCCGTTCTTGATGCGGGAGATCAGCTCGGCGGCCTCCTCCATGATGGTGAGGTCGGCGCCGAAGTCGGTGTCAAACACCTTGTCAAAGCCGAGGCGGCGCAGCGCCTGGGACAGCTTGCCGGTGACGCGGGTGCCCATGGGCAGGCCGAACTCCTCGCCCAGCGCCACGCGCACAGCCGGGGCCGGCTGCACGACGACGAACTTCTCCGGATCGGAGATGGCGTCCCACACGCGGTCGGTATCGTCCTTCTCGCGCAGCGCGCCGACCGGGCAGACGTTGATGCACTGGCCGCAGTTGATGCAGTCGGTCTCGCCCAGCTTCTTGCCGAAGGCCGGGGAGATCACCGTCTTGAAGCCGCGGTTGATCGCGCCGATCGCGCCGATGCCCTGCACGTTGCGGCACGCGGCCACGCAGCGGCGGCACAGGATGCACTTGTTCGGATCGCGCACGACGGACGGGGAGAACATGTCCAGCGGATACTCGATGTTCGCGCCCTCGTACTTGGTCTCGTCCGCGCCCAGCTCCTTTGCCAGCGTCTGCAATTCGCAGGTCTGGCTGCGCACGCAGGAGAGGCACTTGCGCTCGTGGTTGGAGAGGATCAGCTCCAGCACGGCCTTGCGCGCCGCGCGGACGTTCGGGGTGTTGGTCTTGACGACCATGCCCTCGGACACCGGCATCACGCAGGCCGCGGCCAGCGCGCGCGCGCCCACGTCCACCACGCACATGCGGCACGCGCCGATGGCGTTGACGTCCTTGAGGTGGCAGAGGGTCGGGATGTGGATATTCGCCTGATGGGCGGCCTCCAGCACGGTGGTGCCGGCGGGCACCTGCACCGCGACGCCGTCAATCGTTACATTCACCATTGCCATGTTTATCTCTCGCTCCTTCCGACTCAGCTGCGGCTAATCGCGCCGAACTTGCACTTGTCCATGCAGGCGCCGCACTTGAGGCACTTGGTCGTGTCGATCAGATGCGGCTCCCGGACCTTGCCGCTGATGCAGCCGGCCGGGCAGTTGCGCGCGCAGAGCGTGCAGCCCTTGCACTTCGCCGGATCGATCTTGTAGGTGAGCAGCTTCTTGCAGTGGCCCGCCGGGCAGCGCTTCTCGTAGATATGCGCCTCATACTCGTGGCGGAAGTACTTGAGGGTGGAGAGCACCGGGTTGGGCGCGGTCTGGCCCAGGCCGCACAGCGCGGTGGCCTTGATGGAGTTGGCCAGGTTCTCCAGCTTCTCGATGTCGCCGTCCTCGCCCTTGCCCTCGACGATGCGCTCGAGGATCTCGAGCATGCGCTTGGTGCCGATGCGGCACGGCGCGCACTTGCCGCAGGACTCGTCGACCGTGAAGTCCAGGAAGAAGCGGGCGATATCGACCATGCAGTTGTCCTCGTCCATGACGATCATGCCGCCGGAGCCCATCATGGAGCCGATGGCGATCAGGTTGTCATAGTCGATCTTGATGTCCAGCTGGCTGGCCGGGATGCAGCCGCCGGAGGGGCCGCCGGTCTGCGCGGCCTTGAACTTCTTGCCGTTGGGGCAGCCGCCGCCGATGTCGTAGATGATCTCGCGCAGGGTGGTGCCCATGGGCACCTCCACCAGGCCGGTGTTGTTGATCTTGCCGCCCAGGGCGAAGACCTTGGTGCCCTTGGACTTTTCGGTGCCCATGGAGGCGAACCATTCCCAGCCGTTGTTGATGATCTGCGGGACGTTGGCGTAGGTCTCGACGTTGTTGAGGATGGTCGGCTTGCCGAACAGGCCCTTGACCGCCGGGAACGGCGGACGCGGACGCGGCTCGCCGCGCTTGCCCTCGATGGAGGTCATCAGCGCGGTCTCCTCGCCGCAGACGAACGCGCCGGCGCCCAGGCGCACGTCGATATCGAAGGAGAAGTCGGTGCCGAAGATGTTCTTGCCCAGCAGGCCGTATTCGCGCGCCTGCCGGATGGCGATCTGCAGGCGCTTGACGGCGATGGGATACTCCGCGCGGCAGTAGATGTAGCCCTGATCGGAGCCGATCGCGTAGCCGGCGATGGCCATGGCCTCCAGCACGACGTGCGGGTCGCCCTCGAGCACGGAGCGATCCATGAACGCGCCGGGGTCGCCCTCGTCCGCGTTGCAGCAGACGTACTTTTTATCGCTCTGGGAGTTATAGGCGAACTTCCACTTCGTGCCGGTGGGGAAGCCCGCGCCGCCACGGCCGCGCAGGCCGGACTTGCTGATCACGTCGATGACCTCCTCGCGGGTCATCTCGGTGAGGCACTTGCCCAGCGCCTTGTAGCCGTCGAAGGCGATGTACTCCTCGATGTTCTCCGGGTCGATGACGCCGCAGTTGCGCAGGGCGACGCGCTTTTGCTTCTTGTAGAAGTCCACGTTGTCCAGAGACTTGACCTTGTCTTCCTCGACGGCCTCCTTGTAGAGCAGCTCCTTGACGACGCGGCCCTTGATCAGGTGCTCGTCGACGATGCGCGTGACGTCGCTGACCTTCAGGTGCGAATAGAACGCGCCCTCCGGGTAGACGATCACGACCGGGCCGGCCTGGCACAGGCCGAAGCAGCCGGTGCGGACGACCTTGACCTCCTTGTCCAGCCCCTTCTCGACGAGCTGGCGCTCAAACTCCTTGATGATCTCCGCGGAATTGGACGACGAACAGCCCGTACCGCCGCAGACCATAATATGAGAACGGATCAGATCCATGATATGTTCCTCCTGCTGCTTTCGGTTCAGCCCTGATGGCCGATGGTGTATTCCTCAACGGGTCTGCCGTTGACGATGTGGTCGTTGACGATGCGGGCGACCTTCTCCGGCGTCATGTGGACGTAGGTCACCTTCTCCTGATCCTTGACGTACACCTCGACGATCGGCTCCAGCCGGCACATGCCCACGCAGCCGGTCTGGGCGACGGTCACATTCTCCAGGCCGCGGCGCTTGAGCTCCTCGACGAACTCCAGCATCACCGGGCGCGCGCCGGCGGCAATGCCGCAGGTCGCCATGCCCACGACGACGCGGGTGTCGATGTTGTCATCCTTGCGCATGTTGACCTGCTCGATCATCCTGGCGCGAATGGCGGCCAGCTCTGCAAGCGATTTCATGAAAAGTACCCCCCATGCAATTCTGTCAAGTCGTTGTAAAGACAATCCCTGATCCAGGCGGAAATGTCGGGATGGGAAATCGGAAGCGGCGCGATCGTCTCGCGCACGGCGCGCGTGTCAAAGGTGAACACGCTGCCGTCGAAATCGTCGGTGAACAGGAAATCCGTGTCCGGGTTGGTGAGCAAAAGCGTGTAAAGCGCGCCGGGGATATCGCCCATCGGCGGCCGGTCGATGTGATCCAGCCCAAAGCTGGCGCGCACGGTCGTGCCCTCGCCCAGCTTCGATTCGATGGAGAAGCTGCCGCCGGTCATGCTCGCCGTCATCTGCAAAAGCGGCAGCCCCAGCCCGACCTTGCGCGTTTTGCGCGTGGTGGTGAAGGGCTGGGCGACGGCCTGAAGCAGCTCCTCGCTCATGCCGCGCCCGTTGTCGCGGAACTGAAGCGAAATGCGGTTGTCCGCGTGGCTGACGGTGATGGCGATCTCCACCAGGCTCGCCTGAGCGGCAATCGAATTCTGGGCGATGTCCAGGATGTTGTCTGCAAGCTCGCGCATCATGGCGATGCCCCCCGTTCCCGATGACTCCCGTTCTTTTCTGCTTATGGATACCCGCATTCCCTGCCGCGGCAGGGCTGCCCCGGCGGCGGCCAAAGGGCTTTCCGATCGCCTATGGGCTTGTCTGCCCAGGCGTGCGGGCATTTTCCTGAGTTACTGGCGATACTTGGCGATGATGTCCGGCACCTGATCCGGCGTGAGACGGCCGTAGACATCGTCGTTGACCATCATCACCGGCGCGAGGCCGCAGGCGCCCAGGCAGCGGGTGGCGTTCAGGGTGAACAGGCCGTCCTTCGTGGTGCGACCGGCGGACACCTCCAGCACCTCCTCGAGCTTGTCGAGCACCTGCTGGCTGCCCTTGACATAGCAGGCGGTGCCCATGCACACGCTGATGATGTACTTGCCCTTCGGCTCCAGATTGAACTGCGCGTAGAATGTGGCCACGCCGTACACATCGCTCACCGGGATATCCAGCTCCTTGGCGATGTGATACTGCACATCCTCCGGCAGGTAGCCGAAGATGTCCTGCGCACGCTGCATAATGGGCATGAGCGCGCCCGGCTCGTCCTTCAGCTCGTCGATCACCTGCTGAAGCGCCGCAAACTTCTCCTTATTTTCCAGAGACATGTCGAAACCAACCTCCTCGAACCGCACTATTTGATAGAATCCTGTCAATCTCTGTCGGTTTATCCGATTTATTATAGCATAGCCCTCGTCTGTTAGACCATGCTAATCGTCAAATTTTGTCATTTCGCACACAATCCCTGCCGCGCTCAGTGCCATAATCCGGCAATTGTATCGAAGATCGCCTGCGCCGTCTTCTCCCGGGCCGCGAGGGAAACCTCCGGCTCCAGGATACATTCCAGGCGGTGCGCGTCGGAGGAGTGCAGGATGCGCCGCCCCTCGAGCGGCGTGCCCGGGGGGACGGGCAGCTCCCGCGCGACCTCCAGCGCGTCATAGGGCACGCCCTCGGGCAGAAAGCCCAGCGCGCCCAGCACGCCGTTGGCCCCGCGGTTGATGTGCGCGGGCACGCACAGCCCGCCGGCCTCGTGGATCAGCCGGGCGCAGTCCTCAAAGCCCAGGTCGAGCGCGCTGATGAGCAGGCGCTCCTCCACGGCGATTTCCTCGTCCTGGTCGTTCATCACCTGCTGCCGCCCGAAGAAGGCCTCGCGGTTTCGGATGGGCGGCAGGTGCGCGTAGATCACTTCGCCAAAGGCCACGCACGTCTCCACATCCCGGAAGTAGCACAGCATGTGCGCCTCCTCGCGGGTGGTCAGCTCCATGCCCGGCAGCAGCACCACGCCCATCGTGTCCGCCACAGCCTTGACGGCAGGCAGATTGCGCGCGCTGTTGTGGTCGCACACGGCGATGGCGTCCAGCTGCTTGATGAAGGCCATGCCGACGATGTTGTTGGGCGTCATCAGCGCGTCGCCGCAGGGCGACAGGCAGGAGTGGATGTGCAGGTCGCAAAAGAGCTTCATCCCTTTTTGGCCGAGGGCACGCCCTGCCCGGCCAGCAGCGCCACCAGCTCATAGGCCGTCTTCTCGCTGGAGAAGAGCACGATGCCCTCCTCCTTCGCCTTCTCGATGATCGCGGCCTCCACCGGCAGCTTTTCGGGGATGATCACGCAGGCAAAGTCCAGCAGCGCCGCCACAGCGATCACATTCATGTGCGCCTGCACGGTGATCCAGGCCATGTCCGGCTGGCCGCGCCCCATGACGTGGCTGAGCAGATCGCAGGTGTATCCGCAGGCAATCTCGCGGTCCTCGTATTCGCCGGTCAGGCACCGGGCGCCGGAGAGCCGCTCCAAATCAGACAGAAGCATGGTCATCCTTCCTTTCGTCGTCCGTCTCGTTGTCGTCCTCGCGGCCCAGCGTCTTCTGCATCTGTGCCAGGCGGGCCGTCTCCTGCAGGGTATTGAAGCGCGTGGACGCGCCCAGCGTCACCATCTCCGCGGCCAGCGCGCCGATGCGGTCGTTGAGCTTGAACACGCAGTTCAGCTCGTTGGCGAAGCCATGCTCGATGTCCCAGGCCAGCGCGCGGCAGGTCGGCGAGCCGCAGGAGCCGCAGTCGTAGCCCGGCAGGCTGGCCGTCAGCCGGTCGATGCGCTCGGCGCGCTCGATGCGTTCCTGCATGGTGCCCTCCAGCTGCAGGCTGTTGTTCGGCTCAATCTCGCAGGTCAGGCGCAGGGTGTCGCAGGCGGTGTCGAAGACCTCGCGGTGGCGCACGGTCTTCTGCTGCGTCCTGTTCATGACGCTGCGCAGGCGGTTCTTGGCCACGAAGCTGTTCTCCACCGTCAGCGGGCCGCCCAGGCAGCCGTTGACGCAGGCCAGCCCCTCGAAGTACGTCAGGTCGCGGAAGCGCTCGTTCTCGATCGCCTCCAGCACGCACATCACGTTGTCGATGCCGTCCACGCACAGCGAGCTCTTGATGCCCACGGCCTCGACCTCGCCGCCCGGCACGGCCCACTTGATGCCCACCACGCTGGCGCGGTCGATCTCCGGCTCGGTGAAGCCCTCGCTGAGCAGCGCGCGGATCTGGGGATACAAATCCTTGATGGCGATCACGCCGTCCACATAGGACTTCTCCTGCCCGATGGGCGACTTGACCGCCGTCATCTTCGCCGCGCAGGGCGTGATGAAGAACGCGCCAACCTCCTCCAGGGGCACGCCATGCCTTTGGGCGAACTCCTCCTTGGCGATCTTGGCGGCGGCCTCCATGGGCGAGACGAAGTCGACCACATTGTCGATCAGGCCGGGATAGTTGACCTGGATCAGCCGCACGATCGCCGGGCAGGCCGAGGAGATCACCGGGCGCGGCCTGTCGTCGTGCTCGAGCGCCCTGGCGATGGCGTAGGAGACGATCTCCGCCGCGCGCGCCACCTCGAACACGTCGGTAAAGCCGAGCTTAAACAGCGCCGCGATGATCGGCTCCGGCCTGTGCGTGCCCTGGAACTGGGCGTAGAGCGTGGGCGCGGGCAGCGCGATGCTGTACTTGTAGCGATGGATGATGTCGATAGGGTCGGTCACGGCGATCTTCGCGTGACTGTCGCATACCTTGATGCACTCGCCGCAGTCGATGCAGCGCTCGTGCAGGATGGATGCGCGGTTGTTGCGGATGCGAATGGCCTCGGTGGGACAGCGCTTGAGGCAGGTCGTGCAGCCCTTGCACTTCTCCTTGTCCAGTCGCACGGAATGATAATAGGCCAACAAATTCGCCCCCTGTCTGCCGCTGTTCGGCACATTATATGTGGAAGATCATGGAAATGTCGGTGCCCACGCCGACGGCGGAGGTGATGGCAAACTCGTCGGCGTTGCGCTTCATGTTGGGCAGGCCCATGCCTGCGCCAAAGCCCATGTTGCGCACCTCGTTGGAGGCGGTGGACCAGCCCTCGGTCATGGCCTTTTCCAGATCCGGGATGCCCGGGCCGCAGTCGCGCACATGCACCAGGATGCTGTCGGAGGCGATCTCAAAGTCAATCTCCCCGCCCAGGGAGTGGATCACCAGGTTGATCTCCGCCTCGTAGGTGCACACGGACACGCGGCGCATGATCGTGCTGGGAATGCCCAGGCGCTTCATCTGCCGCTTGATGCGGGCGGACACGTCGCCCGCGGCGGTCATGTCCCCGGCGACGACCGGGTACGTCTCCTTGATCATCATACGGCTCACCCCAGCTTCACGGGCGGCAGACCGGCCGCGTAGAGCAGCCCGCACGCCTCAAACATCGAGTAGGGCGTGCGCAGCGCGGGCAGGCCCATCTCTCGGGCCATCTCCACCGCGTCGGGCTGCGGCTCCTTGCCGCGCACGAACACGACGCAGGGCACGTCCAGCATTTCGCATGTGCGCACCGACTGGCTGTTGACCAGCCCGGTGAGCAGCAGCGTATCCTCCGTCACATAAGCAAGCACGTCGCTCATCATATCCGAGGCAAAGGCGGCGTGGATTTCGCGTTCGCCCTCCTCCTCACAGCATAGCCAGGCTGCGCGAAGCAGTCTGGCGATCTCCCGTACGGTCATCGCGATTCCTCCCGATCATCCCTGTATAATCTGCACAATTTGGTGCCATGATTGTATTATACTTTATCGGGCGCGTCCCTGTCTACGGCTTGGCGGCGATTTCTTGACCGCGGGGCAAAAGAATCCGCCGCCTCCTTGCAGCCGGGGCGGCAGCTTGCTATAATACAGGGTATCAGTCTGATTATCAGGAGGCAATCATCATGACCATATATGAACGCGCGCTGGCGCTGCGGGAGGAAACCGTCGCTCACCGCCGCTATTTCCATCGCAATGCCGAGGTCGGGCTGGACATGCCCAAGGCACAGGCCTATGTCCTCGAGCAATTGAAGGCCGCCGGTCTCTCGCCGGAGCCGTGCGGGCATGGCGTTCGCGCCGAGGTCGGGCACGGCCAGCCGGTGCTGCTGCTGCGCGCCGACATGGACGCGCTGCCCATGCCGGAAATGAGCGGCGAGCCGTTTGCCTGCCCCACCGGCGACAGGGCGCACGCCTGCGGGCACGACTTCCACGCCGCCATGCTGCTCAGCGCCGCGAAGCTGCTCAAGCAGGACGAGGCGTCGCTGAGGGGCACGGTGCGCTTCATGTTCCAGCCGGCGGAGGAGACGTTCGAGGGCGCGCGCGACATGATTGCCAACGGCATTCTGGACAATCCGCCGGTCGACGCCGCGCTGAGCTACCATGTGGCGGCGGGCCGCATGCCCATCGGCGTGTACATGTACAACAACACCGGCGCGATGATGTTCTCTGTGGACGGCTTCCGCATCACCGTGCACGGCAAGGGTGCGCACGGCGCGTATCCGCACAGCGCGATCGACCCGATCCACATCGCCGTGCAGATCTACCTGGGGCTGGAGGGCCTCATCGCGCGCGAGGCCGACCCGGGCAAGTCCTGCGTGCTGACGGTCGGCCACTTTGAGGCCGGCTCCGCCGCGAACATCATCCCGGACACCGCCGTGCTCGAGGGCACGCTGCGCACGGACGACAAGGCCAGCCGCGACAAGCTGGTGCGCCGCATCCGCGAGGTGGCCGAGCGCACGGCTGCGGTCTACGGCGGCACGGCGGATATCGAGGCGCTCTCTCAGGTGCCGCCGCTGGTGTGCGATCCCGCGCTGACCAACGAAATTGCCGGCTACATGGCCGAGCTGGACATCCCCGGCGCGACGCCCGCGCCCGGCATCCGCGCCAGCGCGTCGGAGGACTTTGCCACCGTCGCCGAGCGCGTGCCCGCAACGTTCATGTACCTGTCCGCCGGCTATCTGGACGAGCGCGGCGAGATCCCCGCGCACAATCCGAAGGTGCAGTTCAACGAGGACGTGTGCCCCATCGGCGTGGCCTATCTGACACACTGCGCCGAGCGGTGGCTGGAAGCGCACGCGTAGTATTGCATCTGCCCATGATAAAACGGAAGCCCGCGGTACAACCGTGAGCTTCCGTTCTTATTATATTGGCGTTTGAATGGATTACTGCTTACCCTTCACATAGGCGTCGATGGCCTTGGCCGCCTGCTTGCCGGCGCCCATGGCCAAGATCACCGTGGCCGCGCCGGTCACGGCGTCGCCGCCGGCGTATACGCCCTCGCGGCTGGTGAGGCCGTCCTCACCGTCTGTGACGATGCAGCCGTGGCGGTTCGTCTCCAGGCCGGGGGTGGTGGTGCGGATCAGCGGGTTCGGGCTGGTGCCGATGGACATGATCATCGTGTCCACGTCGAGCGTGAACTCGCTGCCCTCCTTGACCACCGGGCGGCGGCGGCCGGAGGCGTCCGGCTCGCCCAGCTCCATCTCCACGCAGCGCATGCCGCGCACGAAGCCGTTCTCGTCGCCGAGCACCTCGACCGGGTTGGTCAGCGTGCGGAAAAGGATGCCCTCCTCCTGCGCGTGCTCAACCTCCTCGCGGCGGGCGGGCAGCTCGGCCATGCCGCGGCGATAGACGATGGTGACCTCCTCCGCGCCCAGGCGCTTGGCGCTGCGGGCCGCATCCATCGCGACATTGCCGCCGCCGACGACCGCCACGCGGCGGCTCTTCATGATGGGGGTCTTGCTGCCGTCCTGGTAGGCCTTCATCAGGTTAATGCGGGTCAGGTACTCGTTGGCGGAATACACGCCCTTCAAGCTCTCGCCGGGGATGCCCATGAAGCGCGGCAGGCCTGCGCCGGAGGCGATGTACACCGCCTCATAGCCCATGTCGAACAGCTCGTCGATGGTGAGCACCTTGCCGATGACCATGTTGGTGAGGATCTCCACGCCCATGGCCTTCAGGCCGTCGATCTCCTTGCGGACGATCGCCTTGGGCAGGCGGAACTCCGGAATGCCGTAGACCAGCACGCCGCCGGCGACGTGCAGCGCCTCGAACACCGTGACGGCGTAGCCCAGCTTCGCCAGGTCGCCCGCCGCCGTCAGGCCGGACGGGCCTGCGCCGATGATGGCGACCCTGTGGCCGTTCGGCTCGGGCCTTTCCGGGGTTTCCTGCACGTGCTCGCGGTGCCAGTCGGCCACGAAGCGCTCCAGCCGGCCGATGGCCACGCTTTCACCCTTCACGCCGCGCACGCACTTGCCCTCGCACTGGTTCTCCTGCGGGCAGACGCGGCCGCACACCGCCGGCAGCGCGGAGGACGCATGCAGCACCTGATAGGCGCCCTCCATGTCTTCCTCCGCCATGCGGGCGATGAACGCCGGGATGTCGATCTGCACCGGGCAGGCGCTGACGCAGGGCTTCTTCGGGCAGCTCAGGCAGCGGCGCGCCTCATTCACCGCCATGTCCCAGGTGTAGCCCAGGGCGACCTCGTCGAAATTGCGGTTGCGGACGCCCGGCTCCTGCGCGGGCATCGGGCACTTCTTCATGTCCATATTGCGAGCCATATCAGCGCACCTCCTGATGAAGCAGATTGCAGGCCGCCTCGCGGGCGTGCTGCTCGAATTCGCGGTACATGCTGCCGCGCTTCATCGCCTCGTCGAAATCGACGAGATGGCCGTCGAAGTCCGGGCCGTCCACGCAGGCGAACTTGGTCTCGCCGCCCACGGTCAGGCGGCAGCCGCCGCACATGCCCGTGCCGTCGATCATGATCGGGTTCATGGAGACGACGGTCTTCACGCCGTACTTCTTCGTCGTCAGGCAGACGAACTTCATCATGACCAGCGGGCCGATGGCGATGACCTCGTCGTACTGGTTGCCCGCCTGGATGAGCTGCTCCAGCGCGGCGGTGACCAGGCCCTTTTCGCCCCAGCTGCCGTCGTCGCTCATCTTCACGAAGCGATCCGACGCAGCCTCGAACTCCTTTTCCAGGATCACCAGGTCGCGGCTGCGGAAGCCGGCCACGGTGTGCACCTCGCAGCCCAGCTCATGCAGCTTCTTGGCGACGGGATAGGCGATGGCGCAGCCCACGCCGCCGCCCACGACGCAGACCTTCTTCAGCCCCTCGGTGTGCGTGGGCTTGCCCAGCGGGCCGACGAAATCGCACAGGCTCTGCCCGGCCTCCATCGCGTCCAGCTCCATCGTGGAGCCGCCGACGATCTGATAGATGATCGTCACGGTGCCGGCCTCGCGGTCGTAATCGGCGATGGTCAGCGGCACGCGCTCGCTGTCCTCATGCGTGCGGAAGATGATGAACTGGCCCGGCTCCGCCTTGCGGGCGATAAACGGCGCCTTCACGACCATCTTGGTCACGGTCGGGTTCAGGCGCTCCTTGCTGATGATGGGATACATGCTGTGTCCTCCTGCTTCATGCCGCCCGGCGCACCGGGCGCGTATACGCAAAAACATATTCGACGAAAAGCAGGCCCTCCCTGCATGGACGCCGTTTTTTTCAATAATTCGTTGAATAATACATAAAACAGACGCCCTGTTCGGCGTCTGATTCATATAGGGTGCGCATTCCTGCGTCAGTCCCCCTCGATCATCCGGTAGCCCACGCCCACCTCAGTGAAGATATACTGCGGCTCGGCGGGGTTTTTCTCGATCTTGCGGCGGATGTTGGCCATGTTGACGCGCAGAATCTGGTTGTCGCAGGCCTTGTTCGGGCCCCAGATCTCGCGGATGAGGTAGTCGTATGTCAGCACGCGGCCCGCGTAGCGGCCCAGCAGCGCCACGAGCTTGAACTCGTTCTGCGTCAGGCACGCGTCCTCGCCGCGGATATAGACGCGGTACTTGTCGTAGTCGATGACCAGCTCCCTGGCCTGGAAGCGGTTGCTCCGGGCGATGGAGGCATTGCCGCCAGTGGTGCGCGTGTGGCGGATCGCTGTGCGGATGCGCGCCAGCAGCTCGGAGGTGCCAAACGGCTTGGTGATGTAGTCGTCGGCGCCGGCGTCCAGCGCGCGCACCTTTTCGTGCTCGTCCGTGCGGGCGGAGACGACGACCACCGGCATCAGCGACCAGGTGCGCAGCTCGCGCAGCACGGCCATGCCGTCCATGTCCGGCAGCCCCAGATCCAGAATGACCACGTCCGGGCAATGGGAGGCCAGCAGGCTGGTCGCCTCACGCCCCGTGTTGACCACCAGCGTCTCGTAGCCGTTGGCCTCCAGCACGCGCCGGATAAAGCTGCAAATTGCGCGATCGTCCTCGACGATCATCACCCTGCCTTTAACCGCCATCGCTCTTTTCCTCCTCCATCGGCAGCACGAAGCAGACCTGCGCGCCGCCCTCCTTTTGGTTCTGCGCGCGCATGGTGCCGCCGTGCGCACGCACAATGCTCATGCAGGCCGACAGCCCGATGCCCAGGCTTCGCCGCCCGTCGCCCTCCTTCTCGTGAGGGAACAGCTCGTCAAACAGCTTGGGCAGCACCGCCTTGTCGATGCCCGCGCCGTCGTCCTGCACGCAAAAGCACGCCCCTTCGCCCTCCCGGGAGACGACGATCTCGATGCCCGTCGCGCCGCGGGCGTGCACCACTGCGTTTTCCATCAGGTTGATGAGCACCTGCTCGATCAGCGTCGCGTCCATCGGCACGATCAGCAGCTCGTCGGGCACATGCACCCGCACAGGCATGCTGCGGCTCTTGCGGAACTTATCCACCGCCTCTGCCACGATCTCCTCAGCGGCCTCCGGCGTCTTTCGGATGCGCACCACGCCGTCCTTGATGCGGGTGATGGACAGGATGTTCTCCACCAGGCGCACCAGCCACTGCGCGTCGTCGCGCACGTGGGCGAGCAGATCGCGCTTCACCTCGTCGGAGAACACGTCGTAATTCTCCAGCACCGCCGTAGCCGACCCGATAATCGAGGTCAGCGGCGTGCGCAGATCGTGCGACACGCTGCGCAGCAGGTTGGCCTTGACCTTCTCCTGCTCGGCCTCGGCCTGGATGCGCCCCTGGCGCTTGACCTGCTCGGTCAGTGTGCTGACGACCATGGACACGGTGAACATCGTCAGGAAGGTGATGGGATAGCCGGTGAGCGTGAAGTTGAACTCGAAATACGGATAGGTAAACGCGTAATTGACGCTGAACACCGACACCACCGAGGCGAACATGCCGTAGAAATAGCCCTCGGTGCACCGTGCCGTCAGCAGCACGGCCAGCACAAACACCAGCGGCACGGCGCTGTCGTTGTGGCCGAGCCGGTTGATCCCGGCGCAGAAGATCGCCGCAGCCGCCAGCAGCGCCAGCGTCACAGCCAGATTCCGGGCGATCTGCCTGCCGCTCTGCTGGCGCGGGATGAGCAGCTCCCGCAGCCAGGCCATTCTCCCGGGCTTCATCGCGTGGTTTTCCCCCCTTGCCCCATTCTTCCGCCTGCGCGCATCGGGCACAAACGGCGAAATGGCGGCGGTACGTCGGTTCTGTTTCATTATATCACAGCATGGCGTCAAGCCTGCGTTAAGATTGAACGTCATGTTACAAAAATGTAAAAAACAATTGCTTTCCTTTTCAGCAATGCCATGCTATAATGGCGCTCGTTTGTTTGAAGAATGATTCTGTAAGGAGGCGTGCAATCGTGCCGCTTGTCATCTGCACCCTGTTTTTCATCGCGCTGTTTTGCTGCGAGGGCTTCTGGCATCTGGCCTGCATAGCCGAGCGCGAAAGCGAGCTGCGCCGCTATCAGGCCGTCGAGCATCCGCGCCGCGCAACCAGCGACCGCTACCTCGACCTGCTGGGATAATGCCTTGGCCCGGATAATCTCTCCCCCCGGATAATTTCTCTGCCATCCCTTGACTTTCCTGCCCCTGTTGGGCTATACTGATATACGCATTTGCCGGTGTGATGGAATGGCAGACGTGACGGACTCAAAATCCGTTGGGGCGACCCGTGTGGGTTCGAGTCCCACCACCGGCACCATCATAAAGCGCTGATCCTGATCGAGGGTCAGCGTTTTTTCTTGGTATTTGGGCGGAAAACCGCGACGGCCTCTCTTGAAAAGCGAAATGGGATGGAGTATAATGAATCATCCTGATGACACATGGGCTGCGCCCCGGTGCGCGGCAGGAACAGGCGGGCACAGGGTGACCGCAAGCAACACAAGGACAAAGCGAGGACGAAGCCATGAAGAAAACCATTCTGTGCCTCCTGCTGACGCTGGGCCTGCTGCTGCTGAGCGCGGCGGCGATGGCGGTCAGCAGGCCGGAAGATTATAGCTTTGATATTACCGAGGGCGATATCACCATCGAGGATGCCGGCACGTCGGAAATGGTCAAGGTCACCTACGGCAACGGCAACCCGCAGTCAACAACGGATGCATTTGACCCGCAGGAGCAGGAAATCGCTGTGGTGGGAGGTTATCACAGCAATTCCCCTCAACTCTCCATCCAGACAACAGAGCCGGTGAAGATCCGTTATGGAGTTATGTGCGAGGACATAATCGTGACAAACATCATCATTGCCGACAATGCTGATGTTACACTTATCCCGGACAGTGATCCTTGTGATGTAAGTGGCGCATATGATTTTCCTGGCATCGAGCTTGGCAGCGGCAGCAAGCTGACAATCCAAGCTGAATACCCAAACAGGGATTTACGGGTTCAAGGCGTACAGAGCGCCATCCTTGGCCTGGGCAGTGACGAAACCCCAGCTACAGTCATCCTCAATTCCGGTAAAGTGTGGTTTAACCGACTATCCGGTTCCGGCATCAGCGGAAACGTCAACCTCGTCATCAACGGCGGCAGGCTCGAGGCCTACGACAAAAACATCAACGTCCAGAACCTCATCGTCACCGGCGGCGAGCTGTGGGCGGGGTCGGACAGCAGCACGAAGGTCACCTATCAAAACCTGAGAAACTATTCAAACCAAATCACATGCACCGCGGGCATTCTGCCCTATGATGAAGAGAACTACGATAGCAAGTTGGTTGTTTTCGGCGATCTGACGCTCCCGGATGACCTGACCATCCCCACGGGCAAGACGCTGACCGTCCCCGAGGGCAAAACGCTGACCATTCCCGAGGGCAGAACGCTGACCGTCCCCGAGGGCGCGACGCTGACCATCCCCGAGGGCGCGACGCTGGATGTTCGGGGCTGCCTGACCGTCAACGGCGACCTGATCCTGAACGGCGATCTGAAGGTCGGTCAAAAGGGCACTGTCCGGTTTTCCGTCAAGCTGGACGCGGGCATGGGCACGATTGCCAGCGGCAAGGATGTGGGCTACTACACCTACGGCGTGGGCGCGACGCTGCCGGGGGAGGGCGACGTGACCCGCACCGGCTACAAATTCGCGGGCTGGTATGACAACGCAGACTGCACCGGCGACGCGGTGAGTGAAATCGACAAAAAGGCAATCGGCGTCAAGAAATACTGGGCGAAGTGGAATGCCAGATACAATGTGAAGCTGCACCCGAACGGCGGCACGATCATCAGCGGCGACGTGGACTCCTACACCCACGGCGAGGGCGCGACGCTGCCCTCCGAAGTGACCCGCTCGGGCTACACCTTCGCGGGCTGGTTCGCCGACAAGGGTCTCACCGATGGCCCCGTTTGGGCCATCGACCCGACGGAAACCGGCGATAAGACCTTCTGGGCGGGCTGGATCGCCGCGCCCGTGATCACCTCCCCGACGGAGAACCGCACCGTCAGCGTATACGAGGGCGATCAGGCGACGATGACCGTCTCGGCAGAACACGCGGCGGCCTATCAGTGGTACATGAGCACCGACGGCGGCAAGAGCTGGGCCGAGTGCGGCGGGAACAGCCCCACCT
>JBJEYK010000044.1:0-10172 GCA_051886775.1 Candidatus Ventricola sp.
GCGAGCGGAGCATGGCGTTGTAGTCCATCTTGTAGATGTGGTCGCCGGAGAGCACCAGCACATAGTCGGGATCCCACTGGGCGATGAAGGGGATGTTCTGATAGATGGCGTTGGCCGTGCCCTTGTACCATTCGCCGGTCTTGCCGGAATGATACGGCGGCAGGACGTACACGCCGCCGTTGGACAGATCCAGATCCCACGGGGAGCCGGAGCCGATGTAGGCGTTGAGCTCCAGCGGGCGATACTGCGTGAGCACGCCCACCACGTCGATGCCGGAATTGGTGCAGTTGGACAGCGGGAAATCGATGATCCGGTACTTACCGCCGTAGGGGACTGCCGGCTTGGCGACGTTCTTGGTGAGAATGCCCAGACGGCTGCCCTGGCCGCCCGCCAGCAGCATGGCGACGCATTGCTTCTTCCTCATTGTAAACACACTCCTGTGAAATTGGGTTTGTCTCGCCGAAACGGCGTGAGCAAAGGGGAGCGACAGGCGCACGCATACAGCCGTACCGCCTGCCAGCTTAATGCCATTATATCATAAACTGCGCAAAAGGGAAAGCAAATTCATGTGATGTTTCAATTAAAGTGGTGCGCCTTTTTTGAGTTTGTAGACATATAACGTCCCAATAGACGAAATTTGTCCCTTACGAAAGAGGGGAAAGGAGGCGGGGAGCGGCGCGAATCCGGCGCAATGCGCGCGAACAAATTGCAAATGCGCCCGGCTTGATGTATAATGGAAACCGGATTGTGTGAAACAGAAGGACAAGCGGGAGGAGACGCATGGCGGCGAAGGAGACGATGCGCCTGGACAGGCTGCTTTGCGAAATGGGCGAGGGCACGCGCGCGCAGGCGAAGGCGCTGATCCGCGCCGGGCGCGTGACGGTGGACGGTGTGCCTGCGCGCGATGCCGGCATGATCATCGACACGGCCAGCCGGCGCGTGTGCGTGGACGGCAGGCCGCTTCATTATAAGCCGGTGCGCCATGTGATGCTCAACAAGCCGCAGGGCACGCTGACTGCCGCGCGCGACGCGCGCCAGCGCACAGTGATGGACCTGCTGCCGCCGCTGTATGCGGCGATGGGCTGTATGCCCGCAGGTCGGCTGGACAAGGACACGGAGGGCTTGCTGGTGATCACCTCCGACGGGCAGCTGGCGCATCGGATCATCTCGCCCCGGCACGAGGTTGGCAAGGTGTACTTCGCCCGGGTGGACGGATGGCTGGGCGCGGAGGATATCGCGGCCTTTGCTGCCGGGCTGCACATTCGCGACGCAGACGGCGAATTTGACGCCAGACCTTCCGTGCTGGAGATTTGCAGTGCGTCGCAGGAGGGGAGCGAGGCTCGTGTGCGCGTGACGGAGGGGCGCTATCACCAGGTCAAGCGGATGTTCGCCTCGCGCGGGGTGCAGGTGGTCTATCTGCGCAGGGAGCGCATCGGCGCGCTTGCGCTGGATCCGGCGCTGGCCTCCGGCCAGTGGCGCGAGCTGACGGATGAGGAGGTCGCCCTGCTGGAGCAGGACGCGCCGTAGCTGCGCTCCATATCCTGCATTCCAATCATGAACGACAGAACGGAGGAAAGCGGCGATGCCAGAGCATTACTTTACCGCCAGCCCGCAGAGCGGGCACGAGGCGCGCAGCTTCCGCGCGGTGTTTGCCGGACGGGTGCTGGCCTTTGACACCGATGCGGGCGTGTTTTCCAAGCAGCACGTCGACCCGGGCAGCGAGCTGCTGTGCCGCACCCTGCCGCCGACGCTCTCCGGCGAGGTGCTGGACATGGGCTGCGGCTGGGGCGCGATGACCGTGATGACCCTCGCCAGGTGCCCGGAGGTGTCCGTGACGATGGCCGATGTCAACGAGCGCGCGCTGGCGCTGGCGGTGTCCAATGTGGCCAAGAACCACATGCAGGCGCGCGCCGTGCTGTCCGATGGGTTTGACCAAATCGACGGCCTGTTCGACGCGGTGATCACCAATCCGCCCATCCGCGCGGGCAAGGCGGTCATCTATGCGATGTTTGAGGATGCGAAGGCGCATCTGAAGCCCGGCGGCGCGCTGTATCTGGTCATCCGCAAGCAGCAGGGCGCGCCCAGCGCGCTCAAGTTCCTGCAGGGGCTGTATGCCCGCGCCGAGGTCATCGAGCGCGAGGGCGGCTACTGGGTGATCCGCTGCGATGCAGAATAAGGCGCGCCGGCAGCGCGCAGGCGATACAAGGGAGGATTTGACATGCAATTCGACAAGGCGTATTTCGACGCGGGCGTGCCCCGCATCGGCACGGACTGCGAGAAATGGGACGGCATGATCGCCGAGCACGGCGATCCGGACATGATCCCCATGTGGGTGGCGGATATGGACTTTCCCTCGCCCCCGGCAGTGCAGCAGGCGCTCTCCGGCGTGCTCTCGCGCGGCACCTGGGGCTACACGGTCAGCGGCGAAGCGGATGCTCAGGCGCTGTGCGGCTACTGGTCGCGCCGCCATGGCGTGCGCATCGCACCGGACGAGGTGCTCATGAGCCCATGCGTCGTCACGGGCCTGCGCCTGTGCGTGCGCACGATGACACAGCCGGGCGACGGCGTGCTCATCACCACGCCGGTGTACGGCCCGTTCTACGCGTCCATCCGCGCGAACGGACGCCGCGTGGTGGAAAGCCCGCTCGTGCGCGACGCGCAGGGCCGCTTTACCATGAACCTGCCGGACATGGAGGCGAAGCTCTCCTCCGGCGAGGCGAAGGCCGTCATGCTCTGTTCGCCGCACAATCCCTGCGGGCGCGCATGGAGCCTGGAGGAGCTGTCCGCAGTGGTCGCGCTGTGCCGCCGCTATGGCGCGGGGCTGGTGTGCGACGAGATCCACGCCGACTTCGTCTTCGCGCCGAACCGCCACCACAGCATCCTCTCCATCGAGGGTGCGCGGGATATCGCGGTGATGCTGTGCGCAGCCAGCAAGACGTTCAATGTCGCGGGGCTGCAGCAGAGCGCGATTGTCTGCGCGAACGCGCAGCTGCGCCGCGCTATCGATAAGGAGATGGACGCCTGCGGCGTGCGCAGCGGCAACGCCTTTGCCCTGGCGGCGACGCGCGCGGCCTACACCGAATGCGACGCCTGGCTGGACGGGCTCATGGACTATCTGGCCGGCAACCGCGACCGGGCTGTCAGCTATCTGGGCGAGCACCTGCCGCAGGTGCGCGTCACCCCGCTGGAGGCCACCTACCTCATGTGGCTGGACTGCACCGCGCTGGGCCTGGAGCAGGAAAAGCTGATGGACGCGCTGCTTGCCCATCACCTCAAGGTGAATGACGGCCTGTTCTTCGGCGAGCAGGGGCGCGGCTTTGTCCGCCTGAACATCGCCTGCCCGCGCGCGCAGCTGGATGCGGCGCTGGCGGCCCTGTGCGCTGCGCTGGGCTGAGCGCAGAATACGGAACGGTGATCACGAGAAAGGAGATTGATCGATATGGAATTCAAGCCCAATGAGAAGCTGGATGCGGCGCTGGCCGCACTGGAGCCGGACATGATCGACACCCTGCAGCGCTGGATCCGCATTCCCAGCGTGCGCGCGGAGCGCAGCGCGGACAACGCGCCCTTCGGCGCAGAGGTTCGCCGTGCGCTGGATACCGCGATGGCGGATATCCGCCGCCTGGGCATGGAGCCGCGCGACATCGACGGCTACTGCTGCGACACGGAGATCGGCGAGGGCGACGATGCCATCGCCGTGCTGGCGCACCTGGACGTGGTGCCCGCGGGCGACGGCTGGACGCACGACCCCTACGGCGGCGAGATTGTCGATGGCCGCCTGATTGGCCGCGGCACCAGCGACGACAAGGGCCCGGGCGCCGCGGCGCTCTTTGCCATGAAGGCCATCCGCGACGCGGGCATTCCGCTGCGCCGCCGCTGCCGCCTGATCCTGGGCTGCGACGAGGAGTGCGGCATGCAGGATCTGGAGTATTACGAGCAGAAGATCGGTCTGCCGGCGGTGGGCTTCAGCCCGGACGCGAACTTCCCGCTGATCAACACCGAAAAGGGCATCATGCAGATGAAGCTGGACGCCCCGCAGACCGACGCGCGCTTGATTTCCATCGCCTGCGGCACCCGCGCGAACGTCGTGCCCGGCACGGCGACGGCGGTGCTGGCCGGCGACTGGCGCGAGCAGGCGGCGGAGGCCTTCGTGGTGGAGGATGACGACTGCCAGATCGAGACGGAGCTGGTGGAGGGCAACACCCGCATCGTGGTCACCGGCGTGCCGGCGCACGCGTCCACCCCGGAGAAGGGCAAGAACGCAGGCAAGATGCTGCTCGCCGTGCTGGAGGGCATGGGCGTGGGCGGCGCGCCGGTCGCGCTGCTGGTGGAGAGCGCGGGCGAGGGCGACGCGGGCGTATCGCTGGGCATCGCGGGCAGCGACGCCGTCTCCGGCGCGCTGACGATCAACCTCGGCCTGCTCAGCGCATTCGAGGGCAGGCTGTCTGTCACCTTCGACTGCCGCTATCCGGTCTTCTTTGACGACAGGACGATCGCGGCGGCCGTGCAAAAGCGCCTGGCCCCGGCGGGCTTTGTGATGGAGCCGACTCATGCCAGCCACCCGCACCATGTGCCGGAAAGCTCCGAGCTGGTGCGCAAGCTCATGGCTGTGTACAATGGCGTCACCGGCACGCAGGCGAAGCCCTTTGCCATCGGCGGCGGCACCTATGCCCGCCACCTGAAGGAGGGCGTCGCCTACGGCATGCTCTTCCCGGGCGAGCTGGAGCTGGAGCACCAGGCCAACGAGAGCATCGACATCGCCAACTATGTCAAGGCCGCGCGCATCTACGCCTACGCGATCGTGGCGCTGTGCGCCTGAGCGGGCGGACGGGAGGAGGATCGCCATGACCCATGATCAGGCGCTGGAGAAAATCCGGCAAAGCAGGCTTGTCGCCATCCTGCGCGGCGTGCCGATGGAGCGGGTGGACGGCGTGGTGGACGCGCTGCTTCGCGGCGGCGTGCGCGTGCTGGAATTCACCTTTGATCACGCCGAGCCGGACTGCGTGGAGCGCAACGCGCAGAAGATCCGCCGCACGGTGGCGCGCTGCGGCGGGCAGGTGCTCGTCGGCTGCGGCACCACGCTGACGGTGCAGGAGGTCGAGGCCGCGCATGCGGCGGGGGCCTGCCTGGTCATCTCGCCCAACGTGGACGAGGCGGTCATCCGCCGTACGCGGGCGCTGGACATGGTGTCCATGCCCGGCGCGCTGACGCCCACGGAGATCGTCAGCGCCCATGCCTGCGGTGCGGACATCGTCAAGCTCTTCCCGGCAGGCGAGCTGGGGCTGGGCTATATCAAGGCCGTGCGCGGCCCGCTTAAGCACATCCCGATGAGCGCCGTGGGCGGCGTGAAGCCGGAGAACGTCGCGGATTACCTGAACGCGGGCGTGTGCGGCTTCGGCGTGGGCGGCCCGCTGGTGCTCTCCGCCGCCGTGAAGAGCGGCGACGACGCGGCCATCGAGGCGCGCGCCAGGCTGTTCACCGAGGCGATTGCCCGGTGGGAGGCCGGGCGATGAGCGCGGCGTCCCTGATCATCGACTGCGGCACGACCAACCTGCGCGTGACCCTGCTGGACGCCCGGCACCGCGCGGCGGACACGATCAGGGCGGACGGCGGCGTGCGCCACACCGCCATCGACGGGCACAACGGACGGCTGCGCGCCATGCTCCGCGAGAGCATCGCCGCACTGCTCGCGCGCAATGGCCTGGCCGTGACGGATGTTGCGCGCTGCGTGGCCTACGGCATGATCACCAGCAACATGGGCCTGCTGGAAATCCCGCATGTGCCCGCCCCGGCAGACGCCGGCCAGCTGCGCTCGCACATGCAGGTGCGCGTATTTGAGGACATCGCGCCGTTCCCGATCGCGTTCATCCCCGGCGTGCGCAATTTCGCCGGGGCGGTTGATCTGGACAACTGCGCGGGGATGGACATGATGCGCGGCGAGGAAACCGAATCCGTCGGCCTGCACGCGCTACTGGCCCCGCAGGGGCCGGCGCTGCTGGTGCTGCCCGGCTCACACAACAAGTTCGTCTCCATGGACGCGCGGGGGCGCATCCTGGGGTGCATGACCTCCATCTCCGGCGAGCTTCTCGACGCGCTGACGCATCACACGATCCTGGCCGACGCCGCAGGCCGCGGCTTTGCCTCTGCACAGGATTATGACGCGTCGCTGGCTGTCGCAGGCGCGCGGGAGTGCGCAAGGAGCGGCCTGGGCCGCGCGGCGTTTGCCGGGCGCATCCTCAACACGCTGGGCGGCAGGCCGCACGAGGACATTCGCTCCTATCTGCTGGGCGCGACGCTGGCGCTGGACGTGCAGGCTATGCGCAGCTTCGCGTGCGAGGGCGCGGCGGTCTATGTCGCGGGCAAGGCGCCCGTGCAGCAGTGCATGCTCGATGTGATCCGCGCGCTGGACGCGTGCGAGGCGCACGCGGTGCCCGCCGGGCTTTCGGCGCAGATGGGCGTCGCGGGCGCGCTGGCGATTGCGTTTTGATTGAACCGATATACGGACGGGCTGCCGTGCGGAGCGCTTGTACAGGCGCTTGGCATGGCAGCCCGCTTTGCATGCGCGCGCGCGCCGGCACATAAGCATGGCGTGGGGAAAAGGGGGAAGGCGCATGTATGGGATTGTGCTGATGGAGAGCGCGGCGCGCGGGCTTTTGCAGGTGAACGGCCAGTTCTGTGGGCCGGTGGACGCGCAGGGACAGGCCTTTCCGACGGGAAGGGATGCGGAAATCTACATTCAGCTGGCGCCGTTTGACGAGACCGTGCGCCCGCTGACAGCGGAGCTGCTCCTGCGCGGCGGGCGGATCGAGCGCCTGGAGCCGGCGGCGCGCTGCTTCGCGCTCATCTGGCCGGACGGCGTTATCCAGCTGGAGCTGCGCCCGGACGGTGCGCAGGGAGACGAGCAGACGCAGACCGCCGCGCCCAGCGCGCTGCTGCGCTATCTGACGCTGCGCCTTTCCGGCGACGAGGAGGGCGCGTCCCGGCTGCTGATGCAGGCCAATCTGCCCATGCCGTCGCTGGCGGCGTATCAGGCGGTGGTTCCGCTGCGCTTTGCGCCGCAGGCGGCGGGCGAGGCGTTCGACGAGCGGGCAGGCCTTGTGCGGCGCACGGCGGAGAACACGGCGGTGGTGGACGCGGCGCTGGCCGTCACCGCGCCGGCGGGGCAGGGCAAGCGGCTGATTGAGCGCATCGAGATCATGCAGACGGCGTGACGGGCGGCTTGCCTGCACAGGCCCGGCATCACGCCCGGCGGCAGGCTGTCCCCAAAGGGCTGCATCAAAAAAAGGGGATCATCTCCCCTTTTTGGCGTGGAATCACGCAGAAGGCATCTGCTAATCCTTTGGCTCCAGCTCGACGATGTAATAGCCGCAGGCGTTGATGATCTGTGTGTCTCCCCGCTGGCGCACGCGCCTGAAGTCGTGGCGGTAGCTCTGGTGGACGTGGCCGTGCACCAGCAGCCTGGGATGATACCTGTCGATGAGCTGGAGGAAGGTCTCAAAGCCCGTGTGCGCCAGATCGGTGTCGTCGCCCAGCTGATAGGCGGGCGCGTGTGTGAGCAGGATGTCGATGCCCTTGCTGCGCCAGAGCTTGAAGCGCAGCCGCCTGACGCGCCGGAGCATTTCGCGCTCGGTGTACTGGTGCGGGCCGGGGCCGTAGCGCATGCTGCCGCCCAGGCCGAGGATACGCAGGCCTTTGTATTCGTAGATGGTGTCCTCGATGCACACGCAGCCCTCCGGCGGGCGGGAGAGGTACTTGCCGTCGTGGTTCCCGTGGATATAGAGGATGGGCGCGGGCGTGAAGCAGGTGAGGAAGGAGAGGTATTCCGGCGGCAGGTCGCCGCAGGAGAGCACCAGCTCAACCCCTTCGAGCTTCTTGCGGTTGAGGTTTTCCCAGAGCGTCGGCTCAGCCTGGTCGGCAATCAACAAAATCCTCATGGCTGATCTCCCGATACCCTATCCTCCTGCGCGTGCGGCACCGCAGCGCTCAGCCCCTGCAGCGAGACCAGCACCTGTGCGGAATCGGTCAGCTCGTCGATGCGCGGGATGCGACCGATCACGTTGCTGGCGAGGTAATCCATGCGGATGATCTCCTGCGGGGTGAGCGCGACATCCGCTGGGACGCGCTCCTGACCGGCCTGGTCGCAGATCGGGCCGACGAATGGCAAAAACGCGCCGGCGTGAATGCGCTCGTGCAGCAGATCCACCAGCCGGCGCACGCGCGCGGGCAGCCGCTGGGAGCAGAGCAGATCGATGGCGTCCGAGGACATGCCCATATAGTAGCTCAGGGCGCGATCGGCGTTGTTGTTGGCCTCGTCCGTCCAGCCGCCGGACAGAATACTGCGCACGATGCCCTGATAGAGCTTGTCCCAGCTCCACACGGGCATGGCCAGGTTGTGGATTTCGCCGTTTTCCTCGCGATACAGGCCGAAGGCGCGGGATTCCATGTGCGGTGCGCTGATGTCGCGGTTGGAGATGATGTGGACGCCCTGCCCGGCGAGCGCGTGCTCCGGGTTGTGGTCGCGCAGGGTCGACCACTCGAGCACGACCTGCGCGCGGGGATTGGTCATCTGCGCGCCCAGTGCGAAGGCGTTGACCGAAGCCGGCAGGCCGTAGATCGGGTAATCCGCAATGTAGCCGATGCGGTCGTCCTGCGCCATGGCGCCGGCCACCGCGCCGAGGATGAACTTGGCCTCGTAAAAGCGCAGGTAGTACGAGCGCACGTTGTGATAGCTGGCCAGCAGCGAGCAGTTGAGGATCTTCGTCTGCGGATGCGCAACCGACTGGCGGATGCACGCGTCCAGGAAGACGGGCGAGGTGGCGAAGATGACGTGATAGCCCTCGTCCGCCAGCGCGTTCATCACGGCCTCGGCATCCTTCTGAGCGACCTTCTCGCGGAAGGTCGTCTCCACCCGGTCGCCGAAGGTCTCCTCCAACGCCTTGCGACCCAGCTCATGCCAATACGTCCAAGCGGATTCGTTGGGCGAACGGTTGTAGAGGAAGGCACAGCGCAGCGTGTGCGGCGGACGGTGCAGCACGGACTGCAGCAGGGTCTGCTGCTTCTCGGCGGGCTGCGCGAGCAGGGCAGCTGGCTTGTTGGAGGCGGCCACAATGAACTCGGGCCAGATTTTTCCGATGTCCTGCCGGAATACGGCGGGGGTCTTGTTCATGCTGTCCGCATAGCCGAACACGTCCAGGTAAACCAGAAACGCATCGCCGACGGACAGGGGCGCGCGTCCGCCGGCCTGCTCGGCAAATGCCTGCTCAAACCTGTGGAAGCAGGATTCCAGATCATGCACGGCGTCAGCCGTCCATTTTTCGCCGGGAGCCGCGCCAACCAGCGTGCATAGGCGGGTAAAGCCCCCTTCGTGATCAAAGTATATGAAATTGATACCGGTGTCGGCATAGAAGCTGAGGAATTCCTGATAGATGCGATAGCGCGGGGAGTCCTCCGGCTCGGGCAGGACGCGCGTGACCTGCGCCTCGATCATCACCGCGTCCAGCGTGCGGGAAACGCTGACGCGCTTGTTGCCCTCCACAATATAGAAGCGGTTGTAGTATTCGTAGGCGATGACCGGCTCGCGCAGCCCGTTTTCCACGATATCGTCGTAAAGCATGCTCCACTTGATGGCAAACTCGGAATTGCTGTCCAGCAGCGGCATGAAGCTGCGGGAAAAGGCGACAGTCCGCCCCTTGGTGGCCGTGCCGGCAACCTGGTTCAGAGCGATCTGTGTCAGGCCAAGCGACACCTGGGACATGCGGTTGAGCCCGGGAGCCAGCTCGCTGAGGACGGGGGGCGTCGGCTCCTCGCCGCGCGATTGCAGGGCATGGGCCTCCCGCTGGCCCTCCTTTTTGGCTTGAAGATATGCCTCGATGCTCATCGTTTTGCCTCCTCACAGATGGGGATAAACCATTATAGCATTGGATGGGAACGGAGGCAATCGGTTTGCGCGATGACGCAGGGGAAACGGACGTTTTTCCGGGATGCTGAAAGGGATGCTGACACTGACGTTGGACAGCGAATAAAAATTTGCAAAAACGTGTTGACAAACGATGTTCAGGCGTGTATAATACATCAAGTCGCCGTGAGCGAGGGACGCCGAAAGGTGGCCGCTGAGGCAGCGACATGATCCTTGAAAACGATACAGAATCAAGAAGAACGCGGATCGCGATCGA
>JBJEYK010000045.1:0-10140 GCA_051886775.1 Candidatus Ventricola sp.
TGCCGATGTGCGGCTTGGCGCTGACGAGAATGTCCTCCGGCGCGCCGAAGCGCACGAAGGTGCGCAGCATGTGCTCGCCGCGCGGATCCTTGGTGCCGGTGTTGAGCTTGCCGTCGGAGAAGGTGCCCGCGCCGCCCTCGCCAAACTGCACGTTGGACGCGGGGTTGAACGCACGCTGACCATTTTCCCAATAGGCGCGCACGTCGCGCGTGCGCGTGTCCACGTCCTGACCGCGCTCGAGCACGATGGGCTGCGCGCCCGCCTCGGCCAGCGTCAGCGCGGCGAACAGGCCCGCCGGGCCGAAGCCCACGACGACGGGCTGCACGGCAGGCGCAGCGGACAGCCTGGGCAGCGCGGGCGGCGCATAGGCGCTGACCAGCGCCCCGGCGGACGGGGAAAGGCGTGCGGCGGCGCGGCGCTCCTCCTGCGGGGAAGCCAGCGTCAGATCGATGGAGACGACGAAGCAGACGTCGCTTTTTTTTCGCGCGTCAACGCTTTTTTTGCTGATCTCGCAGCGGACGATTCGGGAGGGCTGCACGCCGAGCTTTGCTGCTGCGGCGCGGCGCAGCAGGTCGGGCGAGTGATCGAGCGGGAGCTTGATGTTGTGCAGACGGAGCATATCGGTTCCTTTCTGTGTGTCAGCCGGCCAGCCGGGCGAGGATGGCCTTGGCCGCCGTTAGGCCGCTGGCAAAGGCGAAGTGCAGGTTGTAGCCGCCGCAGGGGCCGTCCACGTCGAGCAGCTCCCCGGCGAGGTACAGGCCGTCAAACAGGCGCGAGGCCATCGTGTCCGGATCAACCTCGTCGAGCGGCACGCCGCCTGCGGTGACCTGCGCGCTGGCAAAGCCCTGTGTGCCGGTCACCGACAGCGGGAAGGCGCAGACGGCCTCGGCAAGCGCCTGGCGCTCCGCCGCGGTCAGCCGGCTTGCCTGCGCGTCCGGCGCGACACCAGCCTGGCGCAGCAACGCCTGCGTGAGCAGCCGGGGGAAGACGCCCGTGAAGAGCGCCTGGGCATCATATCCGGGCTGCGCGGCGATGCGCGCGTCCAGCCAGCCGGGCAGCGCTTCCCCCGAGATTTCCGGCAGCAGGTGGAGGCGCAGCGATACCCGCCTGCCCGCGTCCAGCGCCCGGGCGGCATGGCGTGAGAGCTGGAAGACGCACACGCCCGACACGCCGTAATCGGCGAAGAGCAGCTCGCCCTCCTCACGCGCGGCAGCCTGGCCATCGACGAGCAGCGTGAGCGCCGCCTGCACGCGGATGCCCTTCAGGCTGCGCAGCGCGGGATGGGTGCAGCGCAGCTGCACCAGCGCGGGCAGCTGCGCTGTGACGCTGTGCCCCAGCGCGCCAAGCAGCCGCGCGCCCGCGCCGTCCGTGCCCAGGTGGGGCGCGGCGCTGCCGCCCATGCAAGAGAGCACGACGGGAGCGAACAGCCCCCGGCCATCTGAAAGCGAGACCGACCAGCCGCCCCGGCGAGAGGGCGTGAGCGCCTCGGCCTGGCAGCCGGTCAGGATTTCAGCCCCCGCGCAGCCGGCGCGCAGCACGTCCAGCACGGACGCGGCCATGCGCGTGCGCGGATACAGGCGTCCTTCCTCGCAGGCGGTCATCAGCCCCAGCGAGGCGAGGAACGAGAGCACCTCCTCCGGCGGGGTGCGCGCATACACGCGCGAGACGAAGGGTGCGGCCACGCCGTAAAGCGAAGGCTCCATCAGGACGTTGGAGAGGTTGCAGCGGCCGTTGCCGGTGGACAGGAGCTTTTTGCCCACGCGGTCGAGCCGTTCCACGAGCGTGACGCGCACGCCGGCTTGTTGCAGCGACGCGCAGGCGGCCAGCCCGCTCGCGCCGCCGCCGAGAATGATACAGTGCATGGGTCACGCTCCTTGTCTGAGCTCCGCCTCGCGGCGGGCGAGAATCCGGCGGAAGTGGTAGAGCATGAGGCCGGTGGCTGTCGCGGCGGAGAGGATATCGGCGATCGGCTCGGCCAGGTAGACGCCGGTCACGCCGAAGAAGAGCGGCAGCACGAGCGCCAGCGGGATGAGCAGGATGATCTTGCGCAGCACCGCAATGAACAGCGACACCTTGGCCTGCCCCAGCCCCACGAACATGCTCTGGATGGCGTTTTGCAGGCCGAAGATGCCCAGACCCGCGGCGTAGATGCGCAGGCCGCGCACGGTCAGGCGCAGCAGCGTCTGATCGCGGGTGAACAGGCGGATGAACGCCTGTGGGAACAGCTCGATCAGCGTGCAGTAGGCCATGGTAATGCACACGGTCGACAGTAGCAGCAGGCGGAACGACCGCTTCACGCGATCCAGATTGCCCGCGCCGAAATTGAAGCTGAGCAGCGGCTGCACGCCGTTGGTGTAGCCGTGCAGCGGCGTGGAAAACAGCTGCACGACGCTGGCGATGATCGTCATCGTGCCGACGTACAGGTCGCCGCCGTAGGTCATCATGCCGCGGTTGAGCACGACCTGAATTGCGCTCTCGGTAAAGATCATCGTAAACGGCGACACGCCCAGCGCGACAGTCCGCCCGAGGATGGACGGGATCAGGCGCAGGTTGGCCCTGCGCAGGGCCATGCGCGTGCGCTTTCCGCACAGGAACAGCACGATCCACAGGCACGACGCGCCCTGGGAGATCACCGTCGCCAGCGCCGCGCCGCGCACGCCCATGCCCAGCGCGAAGATGAACAGCGGATCGAGCGCGATGTTGAGCGCAGCGCCGATGACGACGGAGAGCATCGCCTCTGTCGCCGCGCCCTGCGCGGAGATGAAGGGATTGAGCCCCAGCACCAGCTGCACGAACACCGTGCCCAGCAGATAGACGGACAGATAGTCCGCGGCGTAGGGCAGGGTGTTCTCACTCGCGCCGAAGGCCATGAGCAGCGGGCGCATGAACAGGAAGAATGCGCTCGTCAGCACCGCAGAGGAGCACAGCAGCATGAACGCAGACACGCCGAGGATGCGCTCGGCCTCGTCGCGGCGGCCCTCTCCCAGGCGGATGGAGGCCAGCGGCGCGCCGCCCGCGCCGAAGAGCGAGGAAAAGGCGGAAATCAGCGTGATGATGGGGAATGTCAGCCCCACGCCGGTGAGCGCGTAGGCGCCGACACCCTCGATGCTGCCGATGTACATGCGGTCGACCATGTTGTAGAGCATGTTGATGGTCTGCGCCACGACGGAGGGCAGCGCCAGCCGCAGCATCAGGCCGGGAATGGAATCGCGCGCCAGATCAGCCTGGCGGGCAGCGTGCTTGAACATACGCAGTGAACCTCGCAGGAAATAATCGATTTATTATACCACACGCTCAGGAAAAAATACAGCGATGCGTGCATATAGTGAATGCAGAACCACGCGCCGGGTCGCAGCCCGGCGGGAAACGGAGGAGCGCATGATTGAACGGTTTGGCATCCACTTTGCGCCGGGGATGGACGAGCGCCTCATCAGCGTGTGCCTGCCCCGGGGCTATGGGCAGAGCGACGAGCACTATCCGGTGATGTACATGTTCGACGGGCAGAACGCCTTCGACCCGGATATGTCGGCCTACGGCAATTCGTGGAATCTGCATGAGTTTTTGGGCGAATGGGAGAAAAACGTGATCATCGTGGGCATCGAAAGCAGCCAGGAGTGCGACCGCCGGCTGGCGGAGTATTGCCCATTCCACCTGCCGCCGCGCATGGGCCAGGGCCTGCGGGGCCGGGGCCGCGCGACGATGGAGTGGATCATCGGTGCGCTCAAGCCCCAGATCGACAGCCGCTACCGCACCCTGCCGGACAGGCTGTGCACGGGCGTGATGGGCGGGGCGCTGGGCGCGCTGATGAGCCTGTACGCGGTGACGGCGTTCAACGACGTGTTTTCCAAGGCGGCGTGCCTGTCGCCCATGCTGGGCACCTGCTATGCGCAGATCCTGCGCCTGGCGCGTGATGCCGCGCTGGATTCCAATACGCGCGTGTACCTGTCCTTCGGCGAGCGGGAGGCCCGCGACAAGGACGCCCTGGCGCACATGACCGGCCAGATGCTGACCGTCGCCAACAGCCTGATGGGCAAGGGCGTGCGCACCTACCCCACGATCGTGCAGGGCGGCAGGCTCTGCGAGGAGGACTGGGCCGCGCAGACGGAGCGCTTCATGCGCTTCCTCTGGCTCGAGCCGTGAGGGACAAAAGCGTTTGCGCTCCGGCGGATTCTGTCGTATAATGGGAGCAACACCATCCGCAGGAGGGGGACGCCATGCTCCAGACGACGCTGTGCTATCTCAGCCAAAACGGGAAGACCCTGATGCTCCACCGCGTGAAGAAGAAAAACGACGTCAATCACGACAAGTGGATCGGCATCGGCGGCAAGATGGAGCACGGGGAAAGCCCGGAGGAGTGCATGCTGCGCGAGTTCCGGGAGGAGACCGGCCTCACGCCGGCGGCGTGGGCGTATCGCGGTCTGGTCACGTTCGTCTCGGAGGACTGGTGCGAGTACATGCACCTGTTCACCGCCACGGCCTGCGAGGGCACGCTGCATCCCTGCGACGAGGGCGAGCTGGAGTGGGTGGAGACCAGCCGCCTGACCGAGCTGCCCATCTGGGCGGGCGACAAGGTCTTCCTGCGGCTGCTAAAGACGCGCGGGACGTTCTTCTCCCTCAAGCTCGTCTACGAGGGGGAGCGGCTTGTGCGCGCCATGCTGGATGGAAAACCGCTGGAGGTTACGGGGGAGGAAGCGCGATGAAGCACGCAGGATGGATGGCTGCGCTGCTTGTGCTGCTGCTGTGCTGCGGCGCGATAGCGCTTGGCGAGGAAGGCACCGAGCCGGGCACCGCGGTTGACTGGCTGATGGACAAGATCCACTTGCTGCGCCAGCCGGACCTGTTTACCTGGATGTACGAGGATGACAGCATCGCCACAGAGCAGGACGTGGACGACATTGCCGAAACGCTCAGGGCGCTGGGGATCACCGGCGTGACGGATGAGGACATCCGGGACGCGAAGGCAGTCATCTCCCGGGAAGCGGCGGAGGAATTGATTCAGGAAGCGATCAAGGCGCTGGAGGCGAGCCTGGATGCGCCGCTTGAGCAGGCAGAGCGCGAGGCACTAGAGGAATTCTATGAAGAAATGTATTTGGAGACCAGCCGCAGCTGGGTGACGCTTGGCCTGCTGGGGCGGGCTGGCTGGGGAACGTATGACGACGACTGGCGCTGGCAGCCCACGTCCGACACGGTGTACAGCTTCGATGCCGAGCTGTACGGCGAAACGCTCTATGGGAACTTCTTCGCCGGGCTGAACGCGATCTGCGGCGGCGAATGGGTATTCTCCGATCTGGAGGAGGACTATACCGACGTCGACCTCGAGGAGGGCACGGGCGTGCTGCACCTGCGCTTCCTGCTCAACGGCCAGATGCATCAGATCGACGCGCAGATGGCGTGCGACTGGTTTGACACGGGCGTACTCAACCGCATCATGGCGATGACGGCGGATTCGTCCGACGGGCGCAGACTCTATGCGCTCTATGACGGCGATCAGGCGTTCATTCTCCTGTACAACACGCCGCAGTGGGCGAAGCGCTTCACGAGCGAGACGGGCTGCCCGCTGTTCAAGGCGCTGTGATCAACTCCATAACAAGGCCGCTCCGGACAAAAACCGGAGCGGCTGAATTCATCTGGATTTGGGCTTCCTATTGAGTTTGGCCTGAGGCTTGGCCGGGCGCGCTGTGCCCTTGCCGGGGCGCGCGCCCTTCGCCTCGCGCTGCTCCCGGCGCTCGATACGCGCCTTCTTCTCGCGGCGGATCTGCGCGTATTCTGCGGCGGAGCGGACGCCCTCCGGCGGCACCAGACAGTGCCTGTCGGTGCCGATGAGATCCTCACGCCCCGCCTGGCGCAGCGCCTGGCGCACGAGCGGGAAGTTCTGCGGGCGCTTGAACTGCAGCAGCGCGCGCTGCATGGCCTTCTCCTGCGGGGTGCGCGGCACGAAGACGGGCTTGCCGCTGCGCGGGTCGAAGCCGGTGTAGAACATGCAGGTGGACAGCGTGCCGGGCGTAGGATAGAAGTCCTGCACCTGCTCGGGCTGGTGGTTGATGTCGCGCAGGTATTCGGCCAGCTCGATGGCGGCGGCAAGGTCGCTGCCCGGGTGGCTGGAGATCAGATACGGCACGAGGTACTGCTCCTTGCCCAGCTGCTGGTTGATGCGCCGGTACTTGTCGCAGAAGGCGTCGTACACGTCGCGCCCGGGCTTGCCCATCACGGCGAGCACCTTCGGGCTGACGTGCTCCGGCGCGACCTTGAGCTGGCCGCTGATATGGTACTGGCACAGCTCGCGCAGGAAGGCGTCGGACTTGTCGGCCATGATGTAGTCGTAGCGCAGGCCGGAGCGCACGAACACCTTCTTCACCTTGGGCAGCGCGCGGATTTCGCGCAGCAGCCGGATGTAGTCGGTGTGATCGACCTTGAGATTCGGGCACGGCCTGGGGAACAGGCACTGACGGGCGGCGCAGGTGCCGTGCTTCATCTGCTTGTCGCACGAGGCGTGGCGGAAGTTGGCCGTCGGCCCGCCGACATCGTGAATGTAGCCCTTGAAGCCGGGCATCTGCGTGATGGCTTTGGCCTCCTCGAGCACGGACTCATGGCTGCGGCTGGTGACGATGCGCCCCTGCAGGAAGGTGATCGCGCAGAAGGAGCAGGAGCCGAAGCAGCCCCTGGTGTGCGCGATGGAGAACTGCACCTCCTCGATGGCCGGCACGCCGCCCAGCGCGTCGTAATCCGGGTGCCAGGTGCGCATGAAGGGAAGGGCATAGGTTCTGTCCAGCTCTTCACGGGTGAGGGGCATGTCCGGCACGGTTTGCACGACGTAGACATCGCCGTGCTTCTGGCTGATGGCGTGGCCGCGGACGGGGTCCTGCTCGGTGTATTGGGTGAGGAAAGCGGCGCCGTACTGCTTTTTACTGGCGATGCAGTCCTCGCAGGAGGGAATCTCGATGCTCCCGCGCATCGGCGCGCTGGCGCGGTAGCACACGCCGCGCATTTTGGCGCACTCCCAGGCAGGCGCGCCCCTGCTCATCCAGTCCGCGACGACGAGAATCGAGCGTTCGCCCATGCCGAACATCAGCAGATCCGCGCCGCTGTCGATGAGGATGCTGCGGCGCACGGCGTCATCCCAGTAGTCGTAATGGGCGAACCGGCGCAGCGAGGCCTCGACGCCGCCGATGGCGATGGGAATGTCGCCGAAGGCCTGGCGGATCAGGTTGCAGTAGACGATCACGGCGCGGTCGGGCCGGCCCGCCGCTCTGCCGCCGGGGGTGTACACGTCGCCGGAGCGGCGCTTCTTCGCAGCGGTGTAGTGGTTGACCATGCTGTCGATCACGCCGGAGGAGACGAGAAAGCCGTAGTGCGGGCGGCCAAAGCGTTTGAAGTCCACCGTGCTCTTCCAATCGGGCTGCGCCAGCACGGCGACGCGATAGCCCGCGGCCTCGAGCGTGCGGGTGATGATGGCGGCGCCGAAGGACGGATGGTCGACATACGCGTCGCCGCTGACGAAGACAAAATCCGGCGCGTCCCAGCCGCGCGCCTGGATGTCCTTGGCGGTGGTTGGCGGAAAGAGAAGGCGATCAGCCATAGCATACTCCTGTCGTTCATGTGATTGCACGCTCACTATACCATAATTTCGCGCAAAAAGAAAGTGACATCCGCTGGCAGCCGCGCTATAATAGACGGGAGATCACACGCTAAAGGGGGTGCGTGCCATGCAGCTTGGGCTGTCGACCGCGGCGTTTTATGGCCGCTACGAGACGGAGGAGGCCGCATCGCGCATCGCACAGCTGCCGCTGGACTGCTGCGAGGTCTTTTTGCAATCCGACAGCGAGCTGACCCCGGCGTTTGCGCAGCTGGTCAGGCGCAGGCTGTGCGGCATGCCCTGCACGAGCATCCATCCCATGGGCAGCTATGAGAACTACATGGCGGGCCGCCCTGCGCGGCAGGTTCGCGACGCGTTTGCCCAGTTCCGCCGCATCCTCGATGCCGGGGAGGCGCTTGGCGCCGGGACGTTTGTGTACCATGGGCGCAATACGCCGCTGCTCTCACCGCTGCCGTGGGATCTGCGGTGGAATGTGGAGGCCATCGCGCCGATGTGCGAGCAGGCGCAGCGGCAGGGCATGGTCATCGGCTGGGAAAACGTGTGCTGGTGCCAGCTGACGGCGCCCGGGCGTGTGCTGGAGGCCAGAGCGGCGCTGCCGCAGGTGCGCTTTACGCTGGATATCAAACAGGCAATGCGTGCGGGCTGTGATCCGATTGCGTTTGTCGAGGCCATGAGCGACCGGCTGTGCAACGTCCACATTTGCGACTGGACATCGGATGGGGCGCTCTGCCTGCCGGGAGAGGGGTGCGTCGACTTTGCCGCGCTGATCCGGGCGCTCCGGGGCGTCGGCTACGACGGCCCGATCGTGATGGAGCCGTATCTCAAGCTGATCCAAAGCGATGAGGCGCTTTTGCAGTCCATCGCTTTCATGAGGAAAATAATGAAGGAGTGACATGAAATGAGCAAGATCGATACCGTTCGCGCCGCCATGATGCAGGCCATGAAGGACAAGGATAAGGCGAGGAAGGACGCGCTTTCCCTGCTGCTGTCCGCGCTGAAAAACAAAGCCATTGACAAGCGCGCCGATCTGACGGAGGAGGAGGAAAACGCCGTCATCTTCCGGGAGATCAAGCAGGCGCAGGAGACCATCGACACCACGCCGGCCGATCGCGTGCAGACCATTGAGGAGGCCCGGCTGCGCATGCAGGTGTACGGCGAGTTTGTGCCGAAGCTGATGGATGAGCAGGAGATTCGCGAGGTGATCACGGCGGTTCTGGCAGAGCTTGGCATCGACAAGCCGACCGCGCGCGACAAGGGCAGGATCATGAAGACCCTGATGCCACGCGTCAAGGGCAAGGCGGACGGCTCGATGGTCAATCAGGTGCTGGGCAGCTTTTTTGCCTGATCCTCACAATGGCATAGCAAAGGGCGCTGCAGGATGGCTTGCAGTGCCCTTGGTTTTCAGAGGTGCTCGGCGTATTTCGGGTCAATATCGTAGACGCCGAAAAGACGCTGCTCGCAGGGGTGCAGCGGATCGAAGACAGGCGGGCTTTCGGACTCGAGCAGATCGGAGAGGGTGCAGTCGTACATGCTGTCCGGCTCGCGCAGGGCGTGACATTCGTCGTCCGCGACCTTGCGGGCGACATTGGGCGACAACAGATCCTGCGGCTCAATCTCCAGCGCAACGCACAGGCAGGCGATGGTCTTGAAGCTGGGCCTGCCCACGCCGCGCTCGATATTGCTGATAAACTTGGCGCTCAGGCCGACGCTGTCCGCCAGGGCCTCCTGGGTCATCCGGCGCAGGACGCGGTAATGCACAATCACCCTGCCCAGCGCTCGGTAATCGATTTCAATGAGCATGCTCAGCGCTCCTCTGCATTCGGGTATAGGGTAACATGTTCGCCCAGAAAAAGGAAAACCCTTCCTCATCAAAAAACGCGGAGAAAAAAATATGGCGCACAGATGCGTTTTGTGCTATAATGCGCGTGAACCTAAACGATCGTTTCTCATCTCAATTACGGCCTCCCTGGATTCGCCTTCACGCTATTGACAGGAAGTCTGGCTTTGAGAGCCAATCAATCGGTGAAGGTTAATCTCATCATGAGGAGGATACAGCCATGTATCAGGACGAAACCCTTGTCTGCCGCGACTGCGGCAAAGAATTCATTTTCAGCGCTTCCGAGCAGGCGTTCTACGCCGAGAAGGGCTTCCAGAATAAGCCCCGCCGCTGCCCGGAGTGCCGTGCCGCCTTCCGTGCGCAGAACGGCGGCGCCCGCCCCCAGCGCGAGATGTTCACGGCCATTTGCGCAGACTGCGGCAAGGAAACCCAGGTTCCCTTCCAGCCCCGCGGCGATAAGCCTGTGTACTGCCGCGACTGCTTTGCTGCGCATCGCACCCCGCGCTATTGATGATCGTCCCCGCCCGGAATCCGGACGGGGATTTTACAGTTTTTGCGGCATTTTTACTTTTTTTCACTTTTTTTGATTTCGCACATTGTTCGGCTTTATTGGTATGGATGGGCGCTGTTCGAATGGGATGTTCGACAATAATGGGCGAAAAAATCGAGAAGGAAGTAATCTGAATGTTCGGGTTTATGGCGGAAACGG
>JBJEYK010000046.1:0-10128 GCA_051886775.1 Candidatus Ventricola sp.
ACATGGTCGAGGCGCAGTAGCCCAGCGACTGCTTGGTGGGCAGCGCGCTGCGGCCGGTGAGCATGGTGTACTGCTCGAGGATGCCCGGCATCGTCGGCGCGGCCAGCAGGAACAGGTCAATGTCGCCGCCGTCGGTCTGGTAGTAGGTGTAGCGCTCCCAGTAGCCGGAAAGCTCCTGCCCCAGATCGAACACGCAGTCGTAGCTGTTGTGGTAGAACAGGCCCACCGGGCGCTTGTCGTGCTCGTTGACGCGGATGTAGAACGGGATGTGCTTGTACATCGGGTCGCCGAACTCGGGATCATGGCCGATGGCGTCCTTCGGGCTCATGCGCAGACGGCGGCCGCGCTTGTCCAGGTGGCCGGTCTTCTCGCCGAAGCCGAAGAAGTGATCATACTCGCGATCGGTCTTGGAGAAGTGCGTCAGGCGACCGATCTGATCCTGCTCGAAGGCGCGCTCACGCAGATCCTGATGGATCACGTTGCCCTCGAGGTCGTACAGCATGAAGGAGAAGGGGTCCTTGCACAGCACCAGCTTCACCTTCGCCGTGGTGAAGGTGACGGTGTCCGCCGTCTCCTCGGCCGGCACGTCAAGCGCTGTGATGCGCGTGCGCTCGTCCCTGAGCAGATCGTCCATGCGGTCCGCCCATGCAGTCGTAACCAGCGTGTAGCTCTCTTCCTTAAACGCACGGTCAAAGGATACGCGGATGCGCAGCAGGTCATCCGTCATGAACACCAGCATGACGTCCGCGGCATCGCCGTGAATGATATAGCCGTTTTCGGTCTTTTCGAATGAGCGGAATTCTCGCAGCAGCATATTGCTTCCTCCTTGATGCGAAGGGCTCGCGGGGAGGGCAGCCTCCCCGCGCCCGCGTTACATGCCGATCAGGTCGAAATCCTCGAAGGAAACGGTCAGCACCGTGTCGGCCTTCGGGTTGGGGTACTTGATCTCGACGGCGCGCTTGCTCTGGCTGTAATACCAGCCCGTCTGCGCAGCGTCGAACTTCCTGCGGTTGAGGTAGTGCGGGAGCTTTTCGCCGCCCAGGGCCACCCAGAACGGGCTGCGATCCTTGCGAACCATCTCCACCTTCACGTTCTCCACGCTGTCGCGATAGCTGCCCTCGGAGGCGAAGGCCACCTTGACCACGCTCGTGCCGGTCATGGTGATTCGGGTCTTGCGATAGAAGCCCTGCATAAAGTCGTTGGTCACGCCGTCGTCCTCGTAGAGGGTGTAGACGCGATCCTCGCCCGGCACCATCACCAGATGCAGGTCGGTCACGCAGTCGCGCTCCATGCTCAGGGGCTGGTTGTCGGCCATCGGCACAATCGCGCCCTCTCGCAGGAACATGGGGATGCTGGTCATGTCGACCGGCACCTCGATGGTCTGGCCGCCCTCGTAGCAGGCAAACTTGTCGTTCCAGTCGTACCACCTCGTGCCCTTGGGCAGGTAGACGCTGCGCGTGCTGGCGCCCTTCTCGATGACGTTGGCCACCAGGATGTCGCGGCCAAACATGAAGTCGAAGCTGCTGTCGTAGACGTTCTCGTCGCCCTGGAACTCGTAGACGAGCGCGCGCATGATCGGCGCGCCGGTCTGCGTCGCCTCATACTCGGCGCTGTACAGGTAGGGCAGCATGCGGTAGCGCAGCAGGATTGCGTCGCGGATGATGCCGGCGCTCTCGCGGAACATCCACGGCTCGGTCACGGTGTTGTCGTTGCTGGCGGAGTGGATGGAGAAGCGTGCCTGGAAGATGCCATGCTGCACCCAGCGCACGAACAGCTCCTCCTCCGGCGCGGGGCCGGCAAAGCCGCCGATGTCCGCGCCCTCGTTGGGCTGGCCGGACAGGCCCATGCCCGTGATGATCGGGATATTGTACTTGAGGCTCTTCCAGCTGGTGTAGTTGTCGCCGCACCAGGTCTGGGCGTAGCGCTGGATACCGGCGGAGCCGGAGCGGCACACGCTGTACGGGCGGGCGGAGGGATCGTGCTCGCGCACAGCGTCGTTGCTCAGCTTGCACATGAGCGTGCTCATGATGGGCTTGAGCGCGCCGATGGTGCCGCCCTTGCCGTCGAAGTCGCAGCGGGCGTCCTTGTCCAGCAGCGAGTCGTACTCGCAGTTGTCGTTCCAGATGGAGTTGGTGCCCACGTCGATGAGGCTGTCGGTCATGTACTTCTTCCAGGCCGCGCGCGCCTCGGGCTTGGTGTAGTCCCAGAACGCGCCGTCGCCGCCCCACCAGGAGCCGACCGCGTACTTGTCCGGGTTCTCGCTGTCGCGCACGAAGACGCCCTTCTCCTCAAAGTCCTTGAACCAGGGATGCATCAGCAGGATGCCGGGCTTGATGTTGGGCACGTTCTGCGCGCCGCGCTCGTTCATCGCCGCGAAGTACGCGCGCGGATCCTTGAAGCGGTCGGTGTTCCAGGTGAACACGCAGCGCTTGTTGTTGTAGCTGGTGTAGCCGCTGGAGAGGTGGAAGCCGTCGATGGGGAAGCCTTCCTCCTTGATGGTGTCGATGAAGCCGATCACGGCGTCGTCGCTGTCCTTCTCCAGCTCCGGATAGTACATGGAGCTGCCCTGATAGCCCAGGCCGCGCTTGGGCAGCAGCGCCGGGCGGCCGGTGAGCAGGGTGTAGTTGTCCACGACGCGGGCGATGCTGTCGCCGGCGAGCAGGAACATGTCGATGTCGCCGCCGTCAGCCTGCCAGTAGGTGTAGCGCGGCCAGTAGTTGCTCTTCTCGCAGCCCATGTTGAACACGGACTCGTAGAAGTTGTGATAGAACACGCCCACAGCCTTCTGCGTGCTGCGGCTCAGGCGGATGTAGAAGGGGATATGCTTGTAGAGCGTGTCCATCTTCTCCGCGTCGTAGCCCATGGCGTCGGTGGCGCGCTGGCGCAGGAAGGCCTTGTTCTTGTTGAGCAGGCCCGCCTTCTCGCCGAAGCCGTAGAAGCAGTCCTCCTCCTCCATGCGGGCGCGGGAGGTCACGCGGCCGTTGCTGTCCAGGATGAACGGGCTGCCGGAGATGGTGCGGTACAGCTCCACGCCCTGTGCATTGTACAGCGCCAGGCACAGCGGGTTCTTTTCGATCACCAGACGCACGGCGCCCGTGGTGAAGGTGAGCGTATGCTCGTCCTCGGCCACCGCCGGCGTCACCGGGGTCACGCGGGTGCGCTCGCCCTCAAAGAGCGGGTCGAGGCGATCCTCCCACGCGGTCGTCATCAGGATGTAGCTCTCCTCGGCCAGCTCCTTGTCAAAGGACGCGCGGACGCGGACAATCTCGTCGGTCACGAAGACGATCTTCAGGTCGGCGTTATCCGTATGCAGCAGATAGAAGCCGTCCTTCGCCTCCATGCCGGCAAAGCGGGAACAGATCTTCATGGCGTACTTCTCTCCTTTCGCATGATCAGGGGAAAAAGCGGCGGCAGCACGTTCCCACAGTCACCTGTGAGGACGGTAACTGCCGCCAGGTATTCAGTTCAGCATCGCTGAGGCTGCCCTTTCAGGCGGAAGGATCAGTTCCACCAAAGCGACGGAATCAGGCCGCACAGCTTCGGCACGCACAGCGGAATCGCCGGGATGAACGTCACCAGGAACAGCGCAATGACCATCGCCGCGAACATCGGGACGATGTACTTGGTCACGCCCTCGATCTTCACATGGCCGACGCCGCAGCCCACGAACAGGCAGGAGCCGACCGGCGGGGTGACGGAGCCGATGCCCAGGTTCATGATGAGCATGAGGCCGAAGTGCACGTCGCTCATGCCGATGCTGCGCGCGATGGGCAGGAAGATCGGCGTGAAGATGAGCACGGCGGGCGTCAGATCCAGGAACATGCCCATCACCAGCAGGAACACGTTCATGATCAGCAGCAGCACATAGCGGTTGTTCGAGATGCTCATGAGCATCGAGGAGATGGCCGCCGGAATGCCGGTGTAGCTCATCACATAGGACATGATGGAGGACGCCGCGATCAGGAACAGGATCGTCGCGCTGGACTTCATCGTGTCGGCCAGCAGGTTGTAGAAGGTCTTAAAGTCCATCTCGCGATAGATAATCGCCAGGACGCCGCAATACAGGCACATGACCACGCCGGCCTCGGTCGCCGTGAAGATGCCGCCCAGGATGCCGCCCATGACGATGATGACCGCCAGCAGCGACGGCACCGCGTCGATGACGATCTTGAGCGTGGGATCGCTCTCCTTGACCGTGGAGGCCTTGTAGCCCTTCTTGATGGCCAGATAGATCGCCACCGCGATAACCGCGATGCCCAGCAGCGCGCCGGTCAGGTAGCCGCCCATGAACAGCGCGGCCACGGAGACGCCGCCCGCGGTGATGGAGTAGAGGATCAGCGGACCGCTCGGCGGGATGAGGATGCCGGTCGGCGCGGAGCAGATGTTGACGGCGGCGGAGTAGTTCGGGTCATAGCCCTCGTCAAGCTCCAGCGGGCTCATGATGGAACCCATCGCGGAGGTCGCCGCGACGGAGGAGCCGGAGACCGCGCCGAAGAACATGTTGGCCAGCACGTTGGTGGCGGCCAGATAGCCCGGCACCTTGCCCACCAGCAGGCGCGCCAGGCGCACCAGGCGCTTGGCGATGCCGCCCTTGTTCATGATGTTGCCGCCCAGGGAGAAGAACGGCAGCGCCAGCAGGGAGAAGGAGTCCACGCCGTCGAAGCACTTCTGCGCCGCGACGAAGGCGAACTTGTCAAAGGGCATGCCCGCGGAGAACGCGGTCAGGCAGGAGGCGATGCCGATGCCGGCGGAAATCGGCACGCCGGCGAAGAGCATCACGAAGAACGAGCCGAAGAGCACCAGAATAGACTGCGCAACCATTACTTGCGGCCTCCCTTCTCCGTAAAGAGCTGGATGTACTTGAGGATGCGCGCCACCACGACCATCACGCCGGAGATGGGCACGATGGAGTAGAGGAACTTGTACGGGATGCGCATGACGGAGGAAATCTTCTTGGCCTTGGCCATCAGCTGCCAGCCGCCGTAGACGAAGACGTAGCAGATGAAGAAGAGGATCATCGCCTCGATGAAGATGGACAGCACCACCTTGGCCTTGCCGTGCAGGCGATCCTTGACCAGGTCGAGCGCCAGATGCTCATCGCGGTAGAAGCAGTACGCCGAGCCGATCATCGAGGCCCAGATGAGCACGTAGCGGAGGAATTCGTCGGTGAAGGTCGAGGGATTGCGAAGAATCCACCGGGTGAAAATCTGCCAGGTGCCGCCCGCCAGCAGCGCAAACATGGCGATGGCCATGAGGCAGCGCATGACGGCATCCAGGATTTTGTCTACCTTTTTCATGATCTCAGTCTCCTATGTAGGTCGTCCTTTTCGCCCAAACCGGCAGCAGCCCAACAGCCTCTCGGCGATTGGGCTGCTGCGGTTGTAAGGGGGGCTGATCAGGAATTACTTGCCGGCAGCCTGAATCTTCTCAACGATGGCGTAGACGGTGGGATCGCTGGTCTTCAGGTTCTCATAGATGGAGGCGCAGGCAGCCTGGAACGCGGGCACATCCACGTCGCGGATGAACTCGACGCCGTCGGCAGCGGCCATGACCTCCTCCTCGAAGGCAGCCCAGCGGGCCTTGTACTCATCGGAGGCCTGCGCGGCGCACTCCAGCATGATGGCCTGCTGCTCCTCGGTCAGGGAGTCCCAGGTGTCGGTGGAGATGACCACGATGTCCGGGATGCGGGTGTGGGCGTCGAAGCAGTAGTAGCCGGTGACGTCCTTGTGGTCGCGCATGGCGGTCACGTTGTTCTCAGCGCCGTCGATGACGCCCTGCTGCATGCCGGTGTAGATCTCGGAGTAGCTCATGACGGTGGCGGAGCCGCCCATGGCCGCCATCATGTCGATGGCCATCTGGGAGTCCATGGTGCGGATCTTCAGGCCGGCCAGGTCAGCCGGGGTGCGGATGGCCTTATTGGCGGTGTAGAAGGAGCGGGCGCCGGAATCCAGCCAGAACAGGCCGATGAAGCCCTGATCCTCGGTGGTGGTGTACAGCTCCTTGGCGATCTCGCCGTCCATCACGTTGTAGTAGTGCTCCTGGTCGTTGAAGACATAGGGCACGGACAGCGCGTTCCACTCGGACGCGAAGTTGCCCAGCGTGGAGGCGGAGACCTTGGTCATCTCGACCATGCCGTAGCCAACCTGCTCAAGCACGGCGCCCTCGGAGCCGAGCGTGCCGTTGGGCACGATCTCGATGTTGATCTCGCCGCCGGTCTTCTCGCGCACAGCGTCGGCGAACGCGAGCAGCTGGATGTGCACCGCATGATCCTCGGCCAGGTTGTGGGCGAGCTTCATGTTGGTCGCCGCCATGGCGGGGACGGACAGGACAGCCAGCATCAGGACTGCCGCAAAGAGCACGCACAGGGTCTTCTTCATAATGGGTTCCTCCTCTTTTTTTCCGGCCGAAGCCGGTGTTATCCTCACCGGACGCTGTCCGGCAGATTCCGTGTCAGGGCTTGTGCTTCGCCCCGCGGCCCGCATTTTTGCCGCCCGGCATCAGGCGCAGCAGGTCGTGCAGGTTCATCGACAGCAGGCTGACGCTGCGGCTGAAGGTCTTGCCCGTCCTGCTTTCAATCAGGCTCCTGAAGGCCTCCGGCTCGGCAGGCTGAAGGCTCCGCTTGTCCGCCATCACCGCGTTCTGCCTGCTCTGGAAGAGATAGAAGCAATCATCGTCCTCCACCAGCCTGTCCAGCTGGGCGTAGGGGATGTGCTGGCGCTGCTCCACCACGATCTCCCGATCCGTGAAGGCCAGCTGCACGCGCGTCACCGCGCCGCCGCGCTGCTGGAGCACGCCCTCGGCGCGCACCTTGCTGGGGAAGTCCAGCGCCACGATCAGCCACACGCCGACCAGCAGACAGAACATCCGTGCCGGCATCGGGAAGCCGGAGAACATCCCCACGCCAAGAAGAATGACCGCGAACACGCACCTTCCAAGCAGGAGCTTCTTCTCGTAGGTGTAGTACTCCGTCTTGAACATCCGGCGGATCGCGCGCTCGTCGAACTCCGTCTGGCAGGAGAAGCGCACCGGATCATATCCCATTTCCCACATCGTCCTTTCGCATTCGTCCAGATACTTTGTATCGAATGCTGGTAAAACTGTCCATTTTCTGGTGATTCATGCCCTTTTTTGCTTTTTCCGTTGTCATTATAGCCGTTTCCCTCCCTATTTTCTTGTGATTTTGTCCTGAATATCTTGCAATTCGTGCACAGCTTGCATATACTATCATCAGAAGACGCGATTCTCCGAGAATAAGGGAGGATTTTCCACATGATTCGCAAAATCGCTCATTATGTCGACTCCCTGCTCACGCAGGATCTTGCCCGGCAGACGCTGCCCAGCGCGCGCATGGTCGTGGCGTGGTACACCAACAGGGAAAACACCTGCTCCGTCGCGCACAGCCATCCGTATTTCGAGCTCATCCTCCCGCTGGCCGGCGAGGTGCTCTATTCCTGCAACGGCAGCCTCTACCACATCCATCCCGGCGAGCTGATCATCTTTCCGGACGAGGTCTATCACATGGGCCGCTACGATGTCAGCAGCGAGGTCAGCGAGCGCCTGCTGCTTCAGGTGGATCAGGCGCTGTGGCGGGAGGTGGCCGCACGGCTGGGCACGCCGGACTTCCTGATATCGCACGGGCCGGTCATCTTCAACGCCGACGTCGTCTCCGCCTGGGATATGCGCGATCTGTTTCTGCGCATCGACCGCTCCTCGTCCATGACGTCGGAGCGGCGTGACCAGGCCTTCCGCGCACAGCTGGCCGAGCTGATGCTCATCCTGCAAACCTGCATGTCCAGCGCCGACACCGTCTCCGCCGACGCGACCTCCGCCCTGGTGGACAAGGCGCAGAAGTACATCCAGATGCACTACACCGAGCCGACGTTCTCCATCAACCAGCTGACGGACTATCTCTACGTCAGCCGCAGCCACATCAGCCGCGTCTTCCGCGAATACACGATGGACAGCATCCACGGCTACCTGACCGCCCTGCGCCTGCAGCACTTCAAATCGTCGCTGGTGGAAGGGAGGAGCGTGCTGGACGCCTGCACGGAGAGCGGCTTTTCCGATTACAGCAGCTTCCTGAAGACCTTCCGGAAGGTCTACGGCATCACGCCCAAGGAATACCGCAAGCGCCTGATGCAAAACCCGGATCACGCCCCCGTGGAAGCCATGTCCATGCTGGATGTGGACGCGCTGCCCGCACCGATTGCGCCCAGCCCATAACTGCGGACAAAATCCCTGTTTTCGCGCGCATTTTACCACGAAAGCGATCCGCGCACCATGCTAGAATGGAAAAAAAGCACTGGAGCGACCGATCATGCAAGGCAAAACACTCAACCTCACCGAGGGCAGACCCATCACCCGCATCCTGCTGTTTTCTGTGCCGCTGATTCTGGGCACGCTGTTTCAGCAGCTGTACAGCTTTGCCGACACGCTGATGGTGGGCCGTCTCGTGGGCACGGATGCCCTCGCCGCCGTCGGAGCGACGTACTCGCTCGGCTTCCTGACGCTTGGCTTCGTGCAGGGCACCTGCGTCGGCTTCAGCATCCCGCTGTCGCAGTCCTTCGGCGCGATGCGTCCGGACGAATTCAAGCGCTACTTTGCCGGCGGCCTGCAGCTGTGCGCCGCGCTGGCCCTCGTCATGACAACGCTGATGACGGTCTTCTGCGCGCCGCTGCTGCGCCTTATGCGCACGCCCGGGGACATCTTCGCCATGACCAAGACCTACGCCACGGTCATCTTCCTGGGCATTCCGGCGTCCATCCTGTACAACTTCTGCGCCGGCGCGCTGCGCGCCGCGGGCGACTCGCGCCATCCCTTCTATTTTCTGCTGTTCTCCACCGCGCTCAACATCGTGCTGGATTACCTGTTCATCGTCCCGCTGTCGCTGGGCGTATTCGGCGCCGCGCTGGCCACCGTGCTCAGCCAGCTGGTCAGCGGGCTGCTGAACCTGTATTGGATCCTGCGAAAAACGACCCTCCTTGCGCACCTTGGCCAGTATGCCGCCCTCTCCCCGCGCCATCTGCGCAGGCTGTGCGTGATCGGCTTCCCGATGGGCGTCGAATACTCCATCTCCGCCATCGGCGCGGTCGTCATGCAGGGGGCCATCAACACGCTGGGCACCGCCGCCGTCGCCGGGCAGACTGCGGGCGAAAAGATCCGCCAGATGTTCACCCTGCCGATGGAAAGCGTCGGCATGGCCATGGCCACCTACGCCGGGCAGAACGAGGGCGCGAAGCGCTACGACAGGATCCGCAGCGGCATCCGCGCCGGCCTGACCATCCAATGGACCTACTGCGCTTGCGCGTGGGTGGTGATCTTCTTTGCCAAGGACATGCTCTCCACGCTGGTGCTCGGCGCGCAGGCCGCCCAGGAAATCGCGCTGTCCTCGCGCTATCTCAGCGTGCTCAGCATTTTCTTCTGCCTGCACGGCGGCCTGATGATCATGCGCAACACGCTTCAGGGCATGGGTTACAGCGTGCAGGCGGTCTTCTCCGGCTTCATGGAGCTGGCAGGCCGCAGCTTGGGCAGCGTGCTCTGCCTCGCCGGGCTGGGGTATCTGGGCGTGTGCCTGTCCAATCCGCTGGCCTTCGGCTTCGCCTTTGCCTACTGCGCCGCCCGCGTCCACGCCGTGCTCAAGACGCGGCGCTGAGCCCGCTCCCAGCAAAACGCTTGACCAGGCAGCGCTTTGCGTGCTGGCCGTACGATCTTCTGCGCAATTTCATCATGCAAAACGGGGGTGTGCCTGCGGGCACACCCCCTTGCTTGAACTTGAAATGAATCGGATTACTTCTGCACCAGATGGAGCGCGAAGCCTGCGATTTCGTCCTTGAGGTAGATCGCCTTGAGCTTGCCGTCCTTCACGCTGGCGCTGCTCTCGTCGAACTCGAAGCCCTGGCGCTCGAGATACGCCTTGGCGCGCTCGATGAAGTTGGTCTTGATGCCGATGTGGCCCTTCGCGCCGCGGAACGGGGTCTTCATGACCTCGATGCCGGTGCCGGCGAAGATGGAGCTGTTGCCGACCTTCATCGTCCAGCCCAGCAGCTTGCACAGCTTGGTGGCGGTGTCCATGGCCTCGGCCTCGTCGGCGCTGTTGATGCCCACGTGCGCGATCTCCAGGCCGAGCAT
>JBJEYK010000047.1:0-10127 GCA_051886775.1 Candidatus Ventricola sp.
CGGACAGCCCCTTGGGGCATCCTGAGGAATGATGCAGAAACCGCGCGGCAGGCGCCGACAGACTTCGCTGAGAAGGGCTTCGGAGGCGGAGGCGGCCACTGGCCGCTTTGTGCATTTTGGGAAAGAATCGGATCATTTGATGTTGCGTCCTGCGGATTGCCAAGCCCGGACAAAGTGAGTATAATACCGCTGATTTCGCGGGCATCCAGCCTGCGGCGGACAGGAGAATCACATGATCAAGGATATGACGCACGGCTCCCCGACCCGGCTGATTCTGGGCTTTGCCGTGCCGCTGCTGGCAGGCATGATCTTCCAGCAGCTGTATAATCTGGTGGACACGATGATCGTCGGCCGGTTCCTGGGCGTGGAGGCTCTGGCGGGCGTCGGCGCAACAGGCTCGATCAATTTCCTCGTGCTGGGCTTCGGCATGGGCGTGTGCGCAGGCTTTGCCATCCCGGTGGCGCAGTGCTTTGGCGCGCGGGAGGAGAGCCGCATGCGCGAGTACGTCGCCAACGGCGCGTGGCTCTCCTTCGGGTTTGCCGCAGTCTTCACGGTGCTGACCGTGGTGTTCTGCCGCGACATCCTCACACTGATGAACACGCCGCAGGACTGCTTCCAGGAGGCGTACGACTACATCGTCGCGATCTTCGCGGGCATTCCGTTCCTGCTCTTGTACAATCTGCTCTCCAGCTATCTGCGCTCCCTGGGCGACAGCAGGACGCCGCTGTTCTTCCTGGTGCTCTCCTCGCTGCTGAACGTGGCGCTGGATCTGCTGTTCATCCTGGTCTTCCACATGGGCGTGCTGGGCGCCTCGCTGGCGACGGTGGTCAGCCAGGGCGTGTCCGGCCTGCTGTGCCTCCTGTGGATTGCCCTGAGGGTGCCGGCGCTGCACATCAGCCGGGCGGAGTGGGTGCCGCGCGTGCGGCGCATGCGTGTGCTGTGCACCTACGGCGTGCCGATGGGGCTGCAATACTCGATCACGGCCATCGGCTGCGTGGTTTTGCAGGTGGCGGTCAATTCGCTTGGTTCGCTGGCTGTCGCCGCCATGACGGCCAGCAGCAAGGTGCTCAACTTCCTGGCCTGCCCGTTTGACGCGTTGGGCTCCACGATGGCGACGTACGGCGCACAGAATGTGGGCGCTAACCGGTATGACCGGCTCAATCGCGGCGTCTTCACGGCCTCGGCGATGGGCTTTGTCTATTCGATGGCAGCGTTTATCGTGGCGTTCTTCTTCGGGCGGACACTGACCGGCCTTTTCATCGACGGCACGGGCAACGCCGCGCTCATCGCTCTGGCGCAGCAGTACATGCTCGTCAACGTCGCGTTCTATCCGCTGCTGACGCTGGTCAACGTCGTGCGCTTCATGATTCAGGGCATGGGCTTTTCCGGATTCGCGATCATCGCCGGCGTGCTGGAGATGATCGCCCGCAGCCTGGCGAGCGTGGCGCTGGTGCCGGTATTGGGCTTCCTGGGCGTATCGCTGGGGTCTCCGCTGGCGTGGGTCTTTGCCGATGCGTTCCTGATTCCGGCGTATTTCCGCTGCCGGAGGCTGCTCTATGGCCGGATGAATCCGGTGTACGCCGCGCAGGGCTGAGCCTGCGGCGCGGGCCATTTCCGCAACGCGCGAGCGGAGGACGTGGAATCGAATTGAAAAAGCAGGTCTGATGCGGTATAATACACCCATCAGACCTGCCATGCTTTTTGGACTGGAGCAAGAGGAGGAGCGAGCATGAACAAAAAGGCCATACTCATCGTGCTGGACAGCGTGGGCATCGGCGCACTGGCGGACGCCGCTGCATACGGCGACGCCGGGGCGGATACGCTGGGGCATGTCATCGGCGCTGGAAAGGCGCGCATTCCCCACATGATGGAGCTGGGGCTTGCCCATATCGACGATATCAGCTTCGGCGGCGCAGCCGATGCGCCCACGGGCTGCTACGGCAAGCTCAGGGAGGTCTCTCCCGGCAAGGACACGACCACCGGGCACTGGGAGATTGCCGGCGTGCAGCTTCAGCGCCCGTTCCCGACGTTCCCGAACGGATTCCCGCACGCGTTCCTCGACGCGTTTGAGCAGGCCGTCGGTCGCGGTACGCTGGGCAACAAGCCCGCCTCCGGCACGGCGATTCTTGACGAGCTGGGCGAGGAGCACCTGCGCACCGGCAAGCTGATCGTCTACACCTCCGCGGACAGCGTCTTCCAGATCGCGGCGAACGAGGCGATTGTCCCGCTGGAGGAGCTGTACCGCTGCTGCGAAATCGCACGCGGCATGCTCAGCGGCGAGCTGGAGGTCGGACGTGTGATTGCGCGCCCGTTTGTGGGCGAGCATGCGGGGGCGTTCCGGCGTACCGGCGGGCGCAGGGACTTCAGCGCCGTGCCGCCCACGACGATGTGCGACCTGATCGCCCAAAGCGGCAGGACAGTCTACGGCGTGGGCAAGATCGAGGACATCTTCGCGCACCGCGGCATCACCCGATCCAACCACGCGGCGGGCAACGCGGCTTGCATGGAGGCGACGTTCGCGGCGATGCGGGAGGACTTTGAGGGCCTGCTGTTCGTCAATCTGGTGGACTTTGACATGGTGTACGGCCATCGGCGCGATGTGCGCGGCTATGCCGCAGCGCTGGAGGCGTTTGACGCGCAGATCCCGCAGCTTCAGGCGATGATGGGGGATGACGATCTGCTGCTGATCACGGCGGACCACGGCTGCGATCCCTGCCACACGGGCACGGATCACACGCGCGAGCATGTGCCGGTGCTCGCCTGGGGCAGGCGGCTGCGCGCGGGCGTCAACCTGGGCGTGCGCTCCACCTATGCCGACCTGAGCGCGACGGTGCTGGACTTCTTTGACATCGGCAATCCGCTGTGCGGCACGTCGTTCCTGCGGGAGATTCAGCGCTGAGGCGCGCGAAAGGAGAAAGCCATGAGCAAAACCAAGAGATGGGGCGCGGTGCTGGCGGCGCTGGTGTTTGCCGCCTGCCTGGCGATCTCTGTGGGCTATTACGCGGCCTATGGCCGGCACAACCTCGACTCGGACATCTCCTCGGAGTTCGTGCTGGCGCAGCTGCTCAACGAGGAGGGACGTCTGCTGACGGACAGCTGGTACTACTCCACGGAGCTGCGGGTCGTCAGCCCGGTGCCGGTGTATCAGCTGATGCTGATGCTGTTCGGCAGCTGGCATGTGGCCCGGACGGTGTCCATTGCCGTGCTGCTGCTGGGCATGGCGGCGTCGCTCGTGTATCTGGCGACGGGTGCGGGCGTGTCGATGACGGCATCGCTGCTGTGCACGGCGGCGCTTGTGCTGCCCATCACGCAGTATCAGTCCTTCACGCTGGTGTACGGCGGCTTTTACACCGTCTGTGTGATGCTGACCTTTGTGCAGCTGGGGCTGGTGTTGCGCATGGATCGAGGGCGCCTGCGTGAGCCGATTCTGCTGATCGCGCTGGGCGTGCTGGGCGGCCTGGGCGGCGTGCGCATGCTGATGATCTGCATGGCGCCGCTGCTGGCGGCCTGCCTGATCACGTTCTTCCTGGAGGCGCGCCGCTGCGACGGCCTGCGTGCGGCGATGACCCTGCCCGCGACGCGCATCGCGCTGGGCGGGGCGCTGCTGGCCGCGGCGACGCTGGCGGGCTACATGATCAACACCCATGTGCTCGCGCAGCAGTATACCTTTGCACAGTACGGCGAGACGACGCTGCGGCCGCTGTCGCAGGAGATGTTCACCGATCAGATCATCTGCCTGATGTCGTTCCTGGGCTATCGCAATTACGAACTGCTGCTCTCGCGGGAGGGCGTGGTGTCGGTGCTGGCGGTGCTGCTGCCCATCCTGGGCGCCGCGGCGATGGTGATCCTGCTGCGCATGAAGCTGAGCGCGCGGGAGCGCGTGCTGGCGGTGTTTGCGCCCATCGCGCTGCTGCTGGGCATGCTCATCAACGTGCTGACGCTGGATCGCGCGCAGGGCTCGGCAGTGGCGTATTCTGTGAGCTATTACATGCCGGCGTTTCTGCTGATGATCTTCGCCCTGTTCTGGGCACTGGATCGCTCCGCCTGTCGCCTGCGCGCGCTGACCGTGCTGCCCATGCTGGCGCTGGTCGCTGTGTTCCTGACCGGGAACGCGGTCTATCGCGAGCGGGACATGAACACCTACGCCACGGAGCTGGAGGACATCGCCGAATACCTGCTTGACGAGGACGCCACGCAGGGCTACGCGACCTTCTGGAACGCAAACGTGCTGACCGAGTTGACCGACGGACAGATTGAGGTCTTTGCCGTGGAAAACTGGGACACGGGCAGGCTGAACCCGTGGCTCCAGCGCAAGGATCACGCACAGCGCACGCCGGAGGGCCGGGTGTTCGCGATCTTCCGGGCGAGCGAAATGGAGGCGGGCGTGCCCGGCTGCGACGAGGAGCGCCTCATATACGCCTCGGATGAGCTGGCTGTCGTGGTGTATGACAGCGATGAGGAGTTCCAGGCCGCGCGCCGGGGCGAGTGAGCGTCAGGGCAGACGATCGTCATCCCTGGAACCGACGCTGGCAAACCTGCCAATGGCGAGGGCCAGCAGGAATGAGATGACGAGCCAGAGCACAAAAAACAGCATACGATTCCCTCCTGGGGAATAGTATGCCCGAGGCTGCCTGCGGCAGTCGTACAAAATGAGCGATGCGGGGGAATGCCGCATCGCTCCATTTTTGTGTGAGAGGGCGAGAAACGGTTGTCAGGCTCTGCCGGCGGGCACGGGCACGCGGCGCATCATGCGGCACACGGCCAGCAGCAGCATGCAGTCAAACGGCAGCTGCAGGGCGTTCTTCATCACGCGCAGCGGCAGCGTCGCCAGGCGGGACGGGCCGTAGAGCATGGTGAGGAACAGCGTGTTCAGGCAGATGTTGATCAGCAGCATGACCGCCAGCCGGGTGACGACGATCCGAGAGACGGTGTGCTGCGTTCTGTACAGCGAAACGCCGTAGAAAATGCCCAGCAGCAGCGCCGAGAGCGTGAAGCCGGGGAAATAGGGGCCGCTGGGCTTGAGCATGAAGCCGAGCAGGTCGCTCAGCGCGCCCTGCAGCCCGGCGACGACCGGGCCAAAGAGGATGGCCGTGGGCGCAAGCGCCAGATGTGCCAGGGAGATCTTGAGGCTGTCGCTCACCTCGATGACACCGTAGGAGGAGAGCACCATCTGAATCGCCAGCAGCACGCCGGCGGTCGCGACGGTCTGGGTGCGGCGCAGGGCGCGCAGGGAATCGGCAAACTGGGAACGGACAAACAAAAGCACGGAACGCATCAAAAAACACCTCCGCAAATCAGGCGCAGCGCGCCGGGGGGAAGATTCGCAGAGATGACAAATTCATATCCAAGGTAAAGAGACAGTCGGGGCCGAAGAGATACCGCGAAGGCTGAGCCTTCTTCGTCCCATGGTATTCCCAAACATGGGCACTTAACGCATCTTCTCCGTCGCCGCACGCATCGCGACGCCCTGTCATCCTCACGAATCGCATGTGACAGGAGCATTATACGGGATATGCGCAGGAAATGCAACAGGGAGAGCGAAAAAAGCGCTCTTATTGCACACTCAGCGTGAATTTGACCTCCAGCGTGTCCAGCACGTCCATATTGGCATACTGCACAAGGGCATCGGCGTCGCAGTATGGCTTGCTGAACGCATTGAGAAGATCCGGGTTGCCGTCCCACCATTCGGAGCTGACGAGTACCTCATAGGGTTCATCTGCGCAAAACGGCGTAAGCCCGCTGGCATATGCAGCGTCAATCTCTGCCCACATGGAGGGCTTGTCAGCCTGATGGATGTCTACCTCCTGTACGCCCTTTTGCGGCGTAAGCATTGTGATGGACAGTTCACAATGATCCATTCTGATCGCCTCCTTCATCCTGTATGACGAACGGGATGGCAGAATATTTCAAGCTATGCAAAAAAACGTCCCATAGCGGGACGGATGCGATGATGATCTGCGGGGCATTACCTGACCATGAGGTCACGGAGAATCTCCCCGAACTGCGCGCCGCAGCGCGAAAGCTCGCCGAGCACCGCGTCGATGCCCTCGCCGCTGCGCGTCCAGTTTTCGCGCGTGATGGCTGCGCCCGGAGCAGGGCAGACGAGAATCCGGCTGTCCGGGTAGAGCGTTTGGTAGTACATCTTCGCGCGGCGGGCATGTACGGGCATGCAGCACAGCAGCGCGCTGTGCACGTTCAGAGCGAGCGCGTCGGTGCGCCGCCGGGAGAAGATGGCGTTCTGATAGGTGTAGGTGGCCTCGTCCTCGCGCAGGATGGCGCTGTCCGGCACGCCGTTTTCCAGCAGGATGCGGCGCATGAACGCCCACTCCGTGTCGAACGTGCCGTCATAGAGGCGCGAGCCGGAGATCTGCCCGCCGAAGCCCCCGGAGCCAATGGCGTATCGCCCGGAGGGCAGCACGCGGGGCGCAAGCCCACGGCGGTAGAGCGCTGCGGCCAGCTCGGAGGGCGCGGCATGCCCGTTGCCGGGGATGAAGATCACGTCGGCGGGCGCGGGCGCGTCCTCCAGGAAGATGAAGCGCGTGATGTCGTCGATCCATTCAGGCATGATGCTCCTCCGTGAACAGGCCGGTCAGCGTGCCCATGCCGTAGACGATGTGCACGGCAGGGTAGAGAAAGGGCAGCGTGAGCAGCGCCAGCAGCCGCCCGCGCGACTGGCTCAGCGCGCCGAGCACCGAGAAGACCAGATCGCACGACAGATAGGCGGCGGCCAGCAGCGCAAGCGGCAGTGCGCACAGGGGAACCAGCAGCGCGCAGCCCAGCAGCGCCAGCACGAACGCGGCGGGGATCAGGTGGCGCGGAGCAAAGCAGCGGGGCTGGATGCGCATGGTGCGCCCGATCCACAGGCCGTTGCCCCACTTCTGGCGGAGCTGGCCGCGCAGTGTGGAGCGGGCGGCGTGATAGGAGACGATCTCCGGCGAAAAATAGAAACGGTAGCCTGCCTCGCGCATGCGGTAGTGCATGTCGTTGTCCTCGGTGCGGCGAAGGCGCTCGTCGTAGCGGCCGACCCGGTCATAGACCTCGCGGCGATACAGCGCGTAGGCGAGGGTGTCGACATAGCGCGCCTCGCCGCTGTTGCGGAAGGGCGCCGCGCCGCCGCAGAAGCGCGAGGTATCGACCGTGCGCAGCACGGCCTCCCAGTCGCTGCCAGGCTCCGCGCCCAGCACGCAGCCGCCGACGATGTCCTCGCCCCGGGCGAGCGCGGCGAGGTTCTTTTCCAGAAAGTCCGGGGGGATGCGCGCGTGTGCGTCCAGCCGGATGACGGCGTCCCCCGTGGCGGCGTCGAGCGCGACGTTGATGCCGCTGGCCAGCCAGCGCCTGGGATTGGCCAGCAGGCGCACGGGAAACGGCGCGCGCCGGGCAAAGGCCTGCATGCGCGCCGCGGTGTCGTCGGTGGAGGCGCTGTCCACCAGAAGCAGCTCGAGCTGCCGGGCAGGGATGGTCTGGCGGAGCAGATCGCCCAGCAGCGCATCCAGGCAATGGCCCGCGTTGTAGGCCACGATGATGAAGCTGATTTTGATCATAGGCATTGCACGGCCTTCCATGGATTATGCGGCAGTATAGTCCCGGCTGCGCACGCGGTACGTCGCCAGCCCGGCGGGAAAGGCGAAGAAGAACAGCTTCTGCGACACGAACGCGCGCCAGCGCCCTCCGGCGAGAAAGCGCCCCAGCTGCATGGCCTGCAAAAAGCACGCGGCCAGAAGCCCCCACACGCCCAGCAGCGCGAGGAGGATGACGCACATCCAGTCCACTGAATAGAGCAGGAACTTTTCATGCTCATGGCGGATATACGCTGACGCCTGGCGGTGCGCCATCGCGCAGCGCAGCGCCTGCCCCTCGCCCAGGCGGCGGCGGGAGAGCAGCGTCCCCAGCGCGCCGCGCCCGTCGCGCACGGCGTCAGTGTGGCGGATCATGGGCACGGGCAGCTCGGCGATCTGCTTCCCGGCGGCGGTCAGCCGGGCGTGCAGCTCGGCCTCCTCGCAGGCGATGGTGTCCGACGACCAGCCCCCGCAGGCGGCGAGCGCCTCGGCAGTCAGGAAGATCGCCCCGCCGAATTCCGGCGCAAGGCGCTCCTGCGTGCAGCCGAAGTAGTTGGGATTGTGCCCGACGATCTGCCCGCCGCGCAGATAGACATCCTCGCGGATGCCGCACACGCCGTCGTACCCGCGCGAGGCCATGGCCATCAGCGCCTGCTCACAGAAGCCGGGCTGAAGCTCCATGTCGCCGTCCAGAAAGAGCAGGTATTCGCCCCGCGCCTCCTGCGCGCCGACAAAGCGGCCCAGGCCGGCGGTGGTGTCGGCATCGCCCAGCAGGAAGCAGCGTGCGCCGTGCGCGTGCGCCCGGGCGAGGCTGTCGTCCGTGGAGCGGGAATCGACGTAGAGAACCTCGTGCGCCAGCACGCCGAGCGCTGTGCGGATGCTGTCCATGCACGCGTCGAGGCGCGATCCCTCGTTGCGGCCGATGACGATGACGCTGATCAACCTGCTTCCCTCCCCGGGCGTGATATGCTATAATGAAGGCGCGGCGGCAGAGCGCGCATGCGCGGGGCGCTAAGCGCCGCAAATTCCAAAGATACATCTATTATCGCATAAATCCCCCCGTTTCGCAAGAGGATCCAGGGATTCGCGCGCGGCGGGGGCTGTGGAGGAAGGACATGCTGCTGAGCGTCGTGATCCCGTTTTATCAGGTGGAGGCCTATCTGGATGCGTGCCTGTCGCGCGCAGCGCGGCTGGAGGACTGCGAGGTGCTGCTGGTAGACGACTGCGGCGCGGACGGCTCGGCGCGCATTGCCGCGGACTGGTGCGCGCGCAGGGACAATTTTCGCGTGATCCGGCGGGAGAAGAACGGCGGTCTGTCCGCCGCGCGCAACACGGGGCTGGCCGAGGCGCGGGGAGAGTACGTCTACTTCCTGGACAGCGACGACCTGCCGGAGCCGGAGGCGCTGCTGGCGCTTGCGCGCGACGCCCGCAAAGGGGCGCTGGACGTGGCCAAGGCGCGCTTTGCCTATCTGGACGACGCGACAGGCGCGCTGACGGACGGCCCGGCGATTCCGGCCACGCCGGCCATGACGGGCGGCGCGCTGTTTGCAGCGCAATGCCGCGCAGGGCTGTACGAGCCGATGGTGTGGCAGTGCGTGTACCGGCGCGCGTTCCTGGCGGAGCACGGCCTTTCCATGGCCGAGGGGCTGCTCTTTGAGGATGAGCTGTTCCAGGCGCCGGCGCTGCTGCATGCCGCGCGCGCCGCGGCGTTTGACCGGGTGATCCTGCAATACCGCCAGCGAGGGGGCAGCATCATGGGCTCCTTTGCCAGATCCAGCCGCTGGTGCGCGAGCTATCTGGCGGTGTGCCGGCAGCTGAGCGCGCTGGCCGGCAGGCAGGAGCGCGGCGAGGCGCGCAGCGCGCTGCAGCGGCGCGTGGGGCAGATCGCCCTGAGCGTGGGCAAGAACATCGCGGCCTATCGCCTGGAGCAGCCGGTGCTGGGTGAGGCGGAGGCCTTCCTGATCGCACACGCGGCAGAGCTGTCCTGCTACGCAGTGCGCAGCGGGGATGCGCTCGTCGCGGCGCAGGGACTGCTGCTGCGGTGCTCTCCGGGGGGCTTTGTGCGGCTGTATGCCGCGCTGACGGGAAAAAGGAAAAGCCAATTGGTCTGATAAGGGGAATAGTATGCACAAAAAAGAGGGCGAATCCTCCTGTCGATCTTGACAGCTTTTTGTCGGTTGGCTATAATAAAAGCGTCGAGGACTGTCCGTCAGGGGAATCGCGCTGGCCTGCGCGTGTCCTGGGGCGTTCTCACAACAATGGTAATCCTGAATTCATATAGGGAGGTTATACCAATGGCTGTTAAGAAAATGACCGTTGACGGCAATACTGCTGTCAGCCACGTCGCGTATGCGTTCAGCGATGTGGCAGCGATCTACCCGATCACCCCGTCTTCCCCGATGGCGGAAGTCGCGGACGATTGGGCTGCGCATGACCGCATGAACCTGTTCGGTCAGACCGTCCGCATCGCTGAGATGCAGTCCGAGGCTGGCGCTGCCGGCGCTGTGCATGGCTCGCTGAAGGCCGGCGCCCTGACCACGACGTTCACCGCGTCCCAGGGCCTGCTGCTGA
>JBJEYK010000048.1:0-10114 GCA_051886775.1 Candidatus Ventricola sp.
CTGGAGCTGGGCAACATGGACGCTCTGCGCGACTGGGGCTATGCCAAGGACTATGTGGAGTGCATGTGGCTGATCATGCAGCAGGACAAGCCGGACGATTTCGTCATCGCTACCGGCGTGCAGCATACCGTGCGCGATTTCACCGAGAAGGCCTTTGCCGCCAACGGCATCACCCTGCGCTGGGAGGGCGCGGGCCTGGACGAGAAGGGTTACGACGCGGCGACCGGCAAAATGCTCGTGTGCGTCAATCCGATGTGGTTCCGCCCGACGGATGTGGACAACCTCTGGGGCGATCCCACCAAGGCGAAGACCGTGCTGGGCTGGAATCCGCAGAAGACCCCGTATGAGGAGCTGGTGTCGATCATGGCCCGGCACGACCGCGAACTGGCCCGCCGTGAGCGCGCCGCCAAGGAGGCGCGCTGACACGCATCCAAACAGGCATGTGAAAAGGACATATCGGCTATGATGGAGAAAGACGCCAAAATCTATGTGGCGGGCCACCGGGGCATGGTCGGCTCCGCCATCGTGCGCGAGTTGGAGCGCCAGGGCTATACCCATATCATCACCAGGACGCACAGGGAGCTGGATCTGTGCCGGCAGCAGGACGTGGAGCGCTTCTTCGCGCAGGAAAAGCCGGCGTACGTGTTTCTGGCTGCGGCGAAGGTGGGCGGCATCGCCGCCAACCAGGAGGCGCCGGCGGACTTCATGTATGACAACCTGATGCTGGAGATGAACGTCATCCATGCCGCATGGCAGAACGGCTGCAAAAAGCTGGAGTTCCTGGGCAGCAGCTGCATCTATCCGCGCATGGCGCCCCAGCCGATGCCCGAGAGCTGCCTGCTGACCTCCGAGCTGGAGAAGACCAACGAGGCCTACGCGCTGGCGAAGATCAGCGGCCTGAAGTACTGCGAGTATCTCAACCGGCAGTGCGGCGCGGACTTCATCTCCGTGATGCCCACCAACCTCTATGGCCCGAACGACAACTACCATCCCACACACAGCCATGTGCTGCCCGCGCTGATCCGCCGCTTCCACGAGGCCAAGGCCGAGGGCCGGCCGAGCGTCACCTGCTGGGGCGACGGCTCGCCGCTGCGCGAGTTCCTGTATGTGGACGACCTGGCCAACCTGTGCGTGTTCCTGATGAACCGCTACTCCGGCAGCGAGACGGTCAATGCCGGCACCGGCAAGGCGCTGAGCATTCGTGAGCTGGCCGCGCTGGTGGCGAGGGTGGTGGGCTACGAGGGCGAAATCCTGTGGGATCCCTCCAAGCCCAACGGCACGCCGCGCAAGCTGCTGGATGTTGGCAAGGCTACGGCCCTCGGCTGGACGTACAAGACCGAGCTGGAGGAGGGCATCCGCCTGTCCTACCAGGATTTCCTGAACAACCCCATGCGGGCGGAGCGCTGAGCCGCGCGCGTGAATCGGGCCGCCGCGGCCATGGGCGTGCGGCGGCTCCTGTCATGGAGCCGAAGCAGGAGGGACCCATATGAACATCGTGCTGTTGTCCGGCGGGTCGGGCAAGCGGCTGTGGCCGCTGTCCAACGACATCCGCTCCAAGCAGTTTATCAAGATCTTCAGAGCGCCGGACGGCGGCTATGAGTCGATGGTGCAGCGCGTCTATCGCCAGATCCGGCGCGTCGATCCGGACGCGGCCGTGACCATCGCCACGTCCAGGGCGCAGGTCTCTGCGATCCACAGTCAGCTCGGCGACGGGATAGGCGTCTCAGTGGAGCCGTGCCGCCGCGACACCTTTCCGGCTATCGCGCTGGCCTCGGCCTACCTGGCCGACGTGATGGGCATGGACGAGCGCGAGCCGGTGGTCGTCTGCCCGGTCGACCCCTATGCGGAGGAGGACTACTTTGCCGCGCTGCGGGCGCTGAGCGACCAGGCAGCCCGCGGCGAGGCCAACCTCGTGCTGATGGGCATCGAGCCGACCTATCCGTCCGAAAAGTACGGCTACATCATCCCGGAGACGGCGGAGACGACCGCCCGGGTGCGCGCCTTCAAGGAGAAGCCGACGGCTGCTGCCGCCGCGCAGTACATCGCACAGGGCGCGCTGTGGAACGGCGGCGTCTTCGCCTTCCGGCTGGGCTATGTGCTGGACAGGGCGCGGGCGCTGTTGGGCTACACCGATTATCAGGAGCTGCTCGCCCGGTACGACACGCTCACGAGGATCTCGTTTGACTGCGCGGTGGCGGAAAGGAGCGCAGCATTCAGGTGATGCGCTATGCGGGCAGCTGGAAGGATCTGGGCACCTGGAACACCCTGACCGAGGCCATGGAGGAAAGCGTGGTCGGCAAGGGCGTGCTGGGCGGGAGCTGCTCCAACGTGCATATCGTCAACGAGATGGACGTGCCCATCCTGGCGATGGGCCTGCACGACGTGGTGGTTTCCGCCAGCCCGGAGGGCATCCTCGTCTCGGACAAGGCGCAAAGCTCCTACATCAAGCCGTTCGTCGACGGCTTTGAGCAGCAGGTCATGTTCGCGGAGAAATCCTGGGGCAGCTACCGCGTGCTGGACGTGGAAAGCGAATCCCTGACCATCAAGGTTACGCTCAACGCCGGCCATTCCATGAACTATCACAGCCACCGCAACCGCGACGAGGTGTGGGTGGTGACCGAGGGCCAGGGCGAGGCCATTGTGGACGGCATGCGCCGGCGCGTGAAGCCCGGCGACGTGATCACCATGAGCGCGGGCTGCCGCCACACGATCCTCGCCCGGACGGAGCTGCGGCTGATCGAGGTGCAGCTGGGACGGGATATCACCGTGCACGACAAGCAGAAGTTCGATCTGGAGCAGGGGTGATGCGATGGCGCGGCAGATCGAACGGATCCGATCGAAAAAGAGGAAACGGGTGTGATACTAATTCTTATTAAATGGCTTAATCCGCGCACCATCTTTTCCGTCCTGACTTTACCTCGTTCCGTTCAACGTACCTCCGGTACGCCTCACTTCACTCGGCTTCGTCAGAGCAAAAAATCTGATGCGCTCTGTTAAGCATTTTAATTGCGAATTAGTATGATTTGCAAAGGAAGAATGAAATCTGGCGTCGGATGCCGAAAGGCTGTTGACAAATTGTTGACCATTGTGCTACACTGATGGCCGTCACCAATCCATGCCAACGACGGAGGACGAGCACATGGCCGATTCGGATAACGCCGGGATGAACGGCGCGCTGGACGCGCGCGCGCAAAAGCTCATGGAGGAAAAGGATTCGGAGAGCCGCACGCGCATCTTCACTGGCCCAATGGACAAACTGTTGACGGCTGTGCTCATCGTCTGGGCGCTGTTCCAGGTGTGGGCGAACACCTTCGGCACGCTGGGCGCGGTGCGGCTGCGCACGGCGCACATCCTGTTTTTGCTGCCGCTGGCCTTTGCGCTCTATCCCAGCTATAAAAAGGAGCGCCGCAGGCGCAGGTGCGTGCCCGTGTGGGATGCGGCGCTGATTCTGCTTGCCGTCGCGGCGTTCGGCTACGTCCTGTGGCGCTATGACGCGCTGGCCAAGACCGGGCGGCTGAACAACACCGACGTGTGGGTCGGCGTCGTGTGCCTGATTGTCACCTTCGAGGCGGCGCGGCGCACCAGCGGCAACCTGGCCATCATCGCGCTGGTGTTCCTGTCGTATTTCGCGGTGTGGGGGCGCTATGTGCCCGGGGCCTTCGGCACCAGCGCGTTCACGCTCAAGCGCGTGATCAAGGCGCTGGTGTGGGATACCAACGGCATCCTGGGCACGGGCGCGAACGTCTCGGCGACGTACATCTTCGTGTTTGTGCTCTTTGGCTCCTTCCTCAAGTATTCGGGCTTCTCCCAGTTCATCAACGACATCGCGCTCACGCTGGTGGGGCGTTCGCCGGGCGGCCCGGCGAAGGTGGCGGTCATCGCCTCGGCGCTGATGGGCATGATCAACGGCTCGGCGATCGCCAACGTCGCCACGACCGGCACCATCACCATCCCCCTGATGAAGAAGACCGGCTACAAGAAGGATTTCGCCGCAGCGGTGGAGGCGGTCGCCTCCACGGGCGGGCAGTTCACCCCGCCGATCATGGGCGCGGTGGGCTTCGTGATGGCGGAGTTCATGGTCGTCAGCTACACCAAGGTCATGCTGGCGGCGGCGATTCCCGCGTTCCTGTACTATCTGGCGCTGATCTACTCCGTGCATCTGGAGGCCAAGCGCCTGGGGCTGTCCGGCCTTTCGCCGGAGAACATCCCCAAGGCGGGCAAGGTTCTGCGCGAGCGCGGCCACCTGCTCGCGCCGCTGGTGGTGCTCCTTGGCATGATGTTCATGGGCTATACGCCGCTGTTCGCGGCCATCGCCGCCATCGCGGTGACGATTCCCGTGTCCTGGCTGCGCAAAGAGACGCGCATGGATTGGAAAACCATCGTCCGCGCAACGGTCGAGGGCGCGCGCAGCGCCATCGGCGTGGGCGTGAGCTGCATCATCATCGGCGTGATCATCGGCTCGGTCAACATGACGAGCCTCGGCCTCAACTTCGGCAACCTGATCCTGCGCGTGGTGGGCGAGGGCCATCTGTTCCTGGGCGGCGTGATGGTCATGATCATGTCCACCATCCTGGGCATGGGCGTGCCGGGCGTGGCGGCGTATGTGATCGTGTACGTGGTGGCGGTGCCCGTGCTGCGGGCGACGGGCGCGACGGAGATGGCGGCCAACCTGTTCTGCCTGATCTACGCGTGCCTGTCCAACATCACCCCGCCGGTGGCGATGAGCTCGTATGTGGCCGCCGGCATCGCCGACAGCAGCATGACGCGCACCTCGCTGATCGCCATGAAGCTGGGCGTGGCGGGCTTCATCCTGCCGTTCTTCTTCCTGAACAATCCCGTGCTGCTCTACGGCAGCACCGAGGGCGTGGCGCTGGCGGAGACGCTCTGCGCGCTGGCCACCTCGGCGGCCGGCGTGCTGGCGATCGCCTCGGGTCTGTCGGGGCTGCCGCTTGCGCGGTACAGCCGTCAGGTGACGGCGCTGCGCCTCGTCTGCCGGGCGATGCTGATCGCCGGCGGACTGCTGTTTGTCAATCCCTCGCTGGTCACGGATGCAGCGGGCCTGGTGCTCATCGGCGCGCAGGTCGTGCTCGACCGCCTCGTCCTTCGCAGAGCGCAGCCCGTTGCGGCGGCTTGATTTGGTCGTTTTGATGCGGCGCGGCTTGGCTCCGCATCGGAAATACAGCGCGAAAGCGCAAGAAAGAGAGAGGAAGACCCATGAAGAAGACCCTTGCCCTGCTCCTTTGCCTGGCCCTGACGCTCGGCGCGTCCTGCGCGCTGGCGGCTGACATCAACTTCGTCACCGCCGGCACCGCGTCCACGTTCTACCCGATCAGCGCGACCGTTGTGCAGCTGTGGAACGACAGCATCGAGGGCATGCGCGCCGTGGCGACCCCGTCCGGCGGCGGCATCGACAACCTGAACCAGGCGTATGACGGCGAGGCGCAGATCGGCATCGCCAACGCGAACCTCGTCTATCAGGCGCAGGAGGGCCTGGCGGCCTTCGAGGGCTACGCCAACGACAACCTGCGCATCTTTGCCGGCCTGTATCTCAATCCGAACCAGGTCGTGGTGACCCGTGACAGCGGCATCAATTCCATCGAGGAGCTGGTTGGCCGCAAGATCTCCGTGGGCGCCGCAGGCTCCACCACCGTGGACGAGGCGACCGTGCACCTCTCGCTCTACGGCAAGACGCTCGACGACCTGCAGGCCGAGTACATGGGCACCAGCGAGGCGGCCGACGCCATCAGCAACAAGCAGCTGGAGGGCGTGTGGGTCATGGCCGGCACGCCGAACGCCGCCGTCACCCAGATCATGACGACCACTGACGCGAAGATCCTGCCCATCCCGGCTGAGACCGTCGAGGCGCTGAAGGCCGACTACCCCTGGTACGCCTCCATGGAGATTCCGGCGGGCACCTACGCCGGCCAGGATGAGGCCGTGCCCACCTCCGCCGTGAAGCTGACGATCTTCATCACCGCCGATGTGGACGAGGAGACCGTCTACCAGATGACCAAGGTCTTCTGGGAGAACTGGGATATGCTCACCGAGACCCACGCAGCGCTCAAGAAGGCCGATCCCAAGCAGGCCTGCGCCGACGTGGCCGGCGTGGCGATCCATGACGGCGCGGCGCGCTACTACCGCGAAATCGGCATCCTGGAGTGAGCATTCGATTCCATGAACAACAGCCGGAGGGCACCGCTCTCCGGCCTTTTGCCTGCCCTGCAAAGGCGCAACGGAGGATGTGCTATGAAGAAAATCGGCCTGGTCGGCATCTACTTTCCCGGCGCGTACGACGCGCTGCACCAAAATGTTCCCGAGGGGTTTGAGCTGGTGGACGCGCTCAGCCCCGATGCCTACGGCAATCTGGCGGACTGCGAATACCTGATCTCCCGCCTGGATATCGACCCGGAGATCATCCGCTACACGCCGCACGTGCGCTTCTGGCAGCGCTGGGGCGCGGGGTTCGACCATGTGGATCTGGCGGCCTGGGGCGCGCGCGGCATCCCGATTGCGACCTGCCCGGGCGTGAACGCCGGGATCGTCGCGGAGCTGGCGGTGATGCTGATGCTGGCGGGCTATCGCAACCTGCTGCAGATCAATCGCGACCTGCGCGCGGGCCATTGGCCGCGCACGGAGTACTTTGGCCGCTCGTTCATGCTCCGCGGCAAGACCGTGGGCATCCTGGGGCTGGGGCACATCGGCAAGCGCGTGGCGGCGCTGGTCAGCGCGTTCGGCGCGAAGGTGATCTACTACGACATCGTGCGCATGCACGAGCAGGAGGCGCAGTTCGGCTATCGCTTCGTGGACATGGACACGCTGCTTGGCGAGAGCGACATCTTCACCATCCACTGCCCGCTGGACGAGACGACCCGCGGCATGATCGGGGCGGCGGAGCTGGCAAGGATGAAGCCCAGCTGCATGCTGATCAATACGGCGCGCGGCTCCATCGTGCAGGAGGATGCGCTGGTGGCGGCCCTGCAAAACGGCGTCATCGCCACCGCCGGGCTGGACACCTACGAGCATGAGCCTTTGCCGCCGGAGCACCCGCTGCTGACGCTGCCCAATGTCGTGGCCAGCGCGCACGCGGGCGGCAACACGAAGGACAACGACATCAACATGGTGAACTACATTTACCGCAACATCGTGGCCTTCGATGAGGGCAGGCCGCTGAATACGCCGCAGGACATCGTCAACGCGTCCTATCTCAAATGACCCGTCCTGCGCGGCGCCCACGGAGGCACCGGGCGCCGTGCGGGCAGAAAATGGAAAAATGTGGAACAATCCCTTCCCGTTTCTGTCGGATTCTGCTAAAATAAGGGGAGTATACGGCGGGCCGCAGCGGCGCGGCCCGAGCGGGAGGGATGAGCGATGATCCGATTTGGCACGGGCGGCTGGCGCGAGGTGATCGGCGACGGCTTTACCAAGGCCAATATTCAGCGCGTGGCGCTGGCTGTGGCGCGGCGCATGCAGCGCGAGGGCCTGGCGGAGCAGGGCATGTGCATCGGCTACGACCGGAGGTTTCTGAGCCGGGAGGCGGCCATCTGGTTTTCCGAGGTGATTGCGGCAGAGGGCGTCCGGCTGTACTTCGTCAACCTCGCTGCGCCGACGCCGCAGATCATGTTCACCGTGCGGCACATGAATCTCCCGTATGGCGCGGCCATCACGGCCAGCCACAACCCGGCCATCTACAACGGCATCAAGCTCTTCACGCGCGGCGGGCGCGACGCCACCGAGGACGTGACGACCCCGCTGGGCGAGGAGGCCAGCGCCCTTGGCGACGGAGACATGCACGCCATGCCCTTTGACGAGGCGCGCGCCTGCGGGCGGATTCAGTTCATCGACCCGCGCGACGCGTACCTCGATTCGATCATGGACAGGATCGACATGGAGGCCATCCGCGCGCGCAGGCCGCGCGTGGTGCTCGACCCGATGTACGGCGTGAGCCTGACAGGCCTGATGACGATCCTGTTCACCGCGCGCTGCGACGTGGACGTGATCAACGACCGGCACGACGCGTTCTTTGGCGGGCACCTGCCCGCGCCCAATCCTGAGACGCTGCGCGATCTGCAGGCCTCCGTGGCGGATCACCACGCGGATATCGGCATCGCCACCGACGGCGACGCCGACCGCCTGGGCATCATCGACGAGCGCGGGCGCTATGTCTCGGCCAACGACGTGCTGGTGCTGCTGTACTACTATCTGCTCAAATACAAGGGCTGGAGGGGCGCGGCGGTGCGCAACGTGGCGACGACGCACATGCTCGACCGCGTGGCCGCGGCCTTCGGTGAGCGCTGCATCGAGGTGCCGGTGGGCTTCAAGCACATCTCCGCCGGCATGGAGGCGAACGACGCGCTGATTGGCGGCGAGTCCTCCGGCGGCCTGACGGTGCGCGGCCACATCAGCGGAAAGGACGGGCTGTACGCCGCGTCGCTGCTGGTGGAGATGGTCAGCGTGACGCGCAAGCCGCTTTCCGCGCTGCTGCGGGAGGTGGCCGAGCAGTTCGGTACGCTGGTGATGGCGGAATACGACTGGGCGCTCACGCCGGAGCGGCGCGAGGCCATTCATGAGAAGATCATGATCCGCAGGCTCCTGCCCGACTTCGGCCTGCCCGTCTGTCAGGTCAGCTACCGGGACGGCTGCAAGGTGTATCTGGAAGACGGATGGATCATCGTGCGCTTCTCCGGCACGGAGCCGCGCGTGCGCATCTTCGCCGAGATGCCCACCCGCGCGCAGGCCAATGCGCTGGTGCGCACGATGGCGGGCTTTGTCGGCCTGCCGTTTGAGGACTGAGTTTTCCGCCGGAAGCAATTTTGTCAAGGGGTATTTTTCTAAAACACTGTTGAGAAATTGTTCATTAGTCAATGATGTGAGACCAAGAAACGAAAGAGTCAAGGTTAGGGTGAATGGAAGGGGTTAACCCCTTCCATTCACCCTAACAGCGTTATGAGGAGAGCTGGGAGCAGCTCATTACGGCATTGAATGGGTGATTTCCAGCCGAGAACCGGCATAGGAATACGCTTGGAGCGGCGCAGGGAGTTTTTCATCTGAAGTAGCAAATCCTCGAAGGAATAGAATGAGGGATACTTGTAGAAACGCTCCTGATCGTTGCAATGACTGCGTTCCACTTTGCCATTATGCCAAGTGGTTGCTCCGTTTGAGTAAAGCCGAATGGCGTAGCTCAGATTTACGACGGGGTTTGCTTTTCGCTTCTGCCTGCGCTATATCCGCGCTTTGTCTTTCCCAGATGGAGGCCTCAATGTGCCCGGCTTTTCCTCCCGCGCAGGGCGAGCGCTGCCAGCGCCGCGATGCTGGCCAGCCCCAGCGCCAGCCACAGGCCCGGATGGCTGCTGTCGCCGGTCTGCGGAAGATTGACCTCGGGGAAGCGCTCCCATGTGATGGTGAACGGGCTGAGGGAGGAAATCCGGACGCACAGGCCCTGCGGTGTCAGCTCAAGCCCGCCGCTCACGGAGTCGAAGTCCTCCGAGCGGCCGCCGTCCATCTCATGCAGGATGTGGATGCGGTAGGCGCTCGCGCTGCTCTGGTTCAGCCCCTCCGGGTACGGCAGGCAGAGCGTGCAGGCGGCGGGCAGCTTCACGCGGTTGCCGTCCTGATCGACCAGATAGACGTCGTAGACCGCCGTGTTCTCGCGGGTGGTGTCAACCTTCACATATTTCAGCATGACGGAGCCGCCGAGCGTTGTGCCCTCCGGGAGGACGAGCGTGGGCACCGTAACCGGCGGGAGCTTGGCAAAGGCGGCGTCGCCGATGACGATTTCGCCGTCCGGGTCGGTGAGGACGACCACCCACTTGGCCCAGTATTCCTTCGCGCCCGTCTCGGTCGTGCCGATGGCGGTCACGGGGTCGCCGGTCAGCGTCTCGTTGTCATACCAGCCCGCGAACGCGTATCCCGCGCGGGTCACGTCGGTCGGCAGCGTCGCGCCCTCGCCGTAGGTGTAGCTGTTCAGGTCGCCGGATTTGATCGTGCCGCCGTTCGTGATCAGCGTCAGGTTATAGGTGTCGGGCGTCCACTTGGCCCAGAAGGTCTTGGCGGTGTTGGCGTCGTTGGCGATTTCGGTGATGGGCGTGCCGGTGCAGGCCGAATTGTCATACCAGCC
>JBJEYK010000049.1:0-2080 GCA_051886775.1 Candidatus Ventricola sp.
CGATCAGCTCGTCCGCGGTGAGCGCGGTGGCACTGGCGGCAGTCACGCCGGTAGCCGCGCCATTGGTGTCATGCAGCATGCCATAGGGCTTACCGGAACCGTCGCCGTTAATGAAGGCAGCCTCCTCGGCATCGCCCACACGACGGGCGAACTCGGTGGCGATATAGCCCTCCACATCGAACACGCTGTCCTGCAGCAGCTCATCGGAGACCTTGATGATGGAAGCGACCTTGTGCGCACCCAGCGTGATCTGACCGAAAGCATCATCACTCTCGGGAATGGCACCCTCCTCATCAACCCAGCTGGCCGTGCCGTGCGAGGCGACAAGCGGGATCTTCCGGTCGCCGGAGGAGGTGCGAATCACCTTGCACAGGGAGCGCAGCTTGTTCTCATCCTCCAGAGCCTGAACCAGCGTGCGCTCGTACTCGTCCGGACACAGATAGCCGCCTTCGCTGTCGGTGCCGATCTGCAGGGCATTGAAGACGGTGTAGTGCGCACTGCGGTCGCGCACCATCTTCCAGAACGCATCCCTGTACTCGTCCGAGGCACGACCCTGCTTATCCGGGACAGGCTTCTCGGGGCGGGAAGAAAGGATGTCGGACGTGGGCGCGTTCATCTCGCGCTCGAGGCGTTCCGCGCGCTCCTGACGGTCGATGGCGATGCCGAAGTTGTCGATCTCCTTCTCCATACGCTCGTAGGTCGCAGTATCTTCGGTGGACATCATGCCGTTCGCATCGGCGTGTTCGTTCAGAAAAGCCTTGGCCTTGTCCCACAGGTCGCCGCGCTTCTGGCGCATTTCAGCAATCTTACTCATGTGTGTTCCTCCTTAACGTCGTGGTTTGATCAGTTCAAGTCGCTTCAAAAGCTGACTGACAGGCACGCCAGTCTGCTCAGAAGTTTTCGTGGATTCCTGCGCTTCCGAGGTTTTGGAAGGCGCAGGCGTGACGGCTTTGGCAGCCGATGCGCTCGTTCGGCCCGTGCAAGGCGGTTTGGAGCGGTCAATCCATGCCTGAACCTTCTCCTTGGCCTCGCCGAGACTGACCTCATGGCAGACAGCAGCGTTGATGACCCCGCTGCCCAAGTCCACAACACTGTCAATGAACCCGTTTGTAAGCGCCTGGCTTGCATCCATCCAAGTGGTCGCCCGCATCATCTCGCCGACATCCGAGCGAGGTTTCTTGCAGCGTCTCGCATAAACATTGAGGATGCTCTCCTTGCATGCGCGAAGCAGCCGGATAGCATCCTCCAGGTCATGTTCATTTCCCCAGGCATTCACCAGTGGATCATGGATCATCCAGAGGGAACCCTGCGTCATCTCCAATCGGTCTGCCGCCATGGCCAGCACCGTTGCGGCGGAGGCGGCAGTTCCCGACACAATGATGTGAACAGCGCCCGGATATGCGCGAATGTCGTCGAACATCCGGACAGCAGCGTTGCACGAACCGCCATAGCTGTTGAGGATAATGCGAAGCTCCTCCTGAGGATCCTGATTCTGCGGATACAGCTGATCGTGAAGCCCTTCCGGGGTGATTTCATCCCCGTACCACATTTCCTCATCGATATAGCCGTTCAGAATGATCTCTCTCAATCGGCATCACTCCTTTTTCTTGTCTGTTTCTTCGGGCGGTGAGCTTTCTTCGGGCGTCTCTTCATTGCCCATGGCGGCAATTTGCAGCCCCATGAGCACACCCAGACCGGCGAGGTTGATGGGAATCATATTGCCGTTGATCAGGTAGGCGTTGCCGCCTTCCTCCTCGGACAGCGGGTTGAGATTCTCCAATTCGCGGATGTCATTGGCGCTCATCCAGCCGTTCTGCCTTGCGATGGCGTAGCCTTCCATGCGGCTCTTGTAGTCACCGCGCATCAGGCCATCGATATTGAACTGCACGAAAAAGCGCCTGCCACCGGGGCTCCCGGCTTTCTCCGAATCGGAGAAAAGAGCGCGATTGATGGATTGTTCAATGCGAACCAGCCATGGTCGGATGGTGTGAACGGCGAAGGAAATGCCCTGATGCTCAATGTTGCTGAAGGTGGCGTGCTCCAGATCGCCCACCAGGTGCGGCGGCACACGGTAAATCCG
>JBJEYK010000050.1:0-2070 GCA_051886775.1 Candidatus Ventricola sp.
GAACGTCTCCGACCGCATCCTCGTCATGTACGAGGGCGAGATCGTCGGCGAATTCGACCCCAAAAACGTCACGGTCGAAGAGCTGGGCCTCTACATGGCCGGCGCAAAGAGAATGTAAGGAGGCCTTACAATGGAGAAAAAACAGTCGTTCTTTACATCGGCCGGCTTCGTGTCGCTGCTCTCGAGCATCATCTGCATCATCATCGGCCTCGTGGTGGGCTTTGTGGTGCTGCTGCTGCTCGGCGGTGAGAAGGCATATTCCGACGGTTTCCGGCAGATCCTGCTCGGCGGCTTCTACATGATGCCCTCCGGCATCGGCAAGGAGATCGTCACGGCCGCGCCGTTAATCATGTGCGGCCTTTCCGTCGCGTTCGCGTTCAAGACGGGCCTGTTTAACATCGGCGCCTCGGGCCAGTATACGCTGGGCGCGTTCGGCGGCCTGATTTTTGCGATCCTGCTGCATGCGCCGTGGTATGTGTGCCTGCTCATGGCGACGCTGTTCGGCGCCGTCTGGGGCGCGATTCCCGGCATCTTCAAGGCGTATCTCAACGTCAACGAGGTCATCACCTCCATCATGTTCAACTGGATCGGCCTGTATGGCTGCAACACCATCATGTATGGCCGCGGCTCGGGCGCAATGTACAATGCCAAGCAGGCCAAGACCTTCCCGGTCACGGGCGGCTCGCTCATCCCGTCGAAGATCTTCGGCTGGGACCTGGCCGAGAGCTTTGGCTACAAGTCCTGCACCATCGCGATTTTCCTGGCCATCATCGTGGCCGTGATTTTGTACATCATTCTCAACAAGACCACCTTCGGCTATGAGCTCAAGGCCTGCGGCAGCAACCGCAACGCGGCCAAGTATGCCGGCATCAACGAGCGGCGCAACATCATCTTGTCCATGCTCATTGCCGGCGCGCTGGCGGGCTTCGGCGCCGGACTGTTCTATCTGTCCGGTGCGGCGCAGTGGATTCCCGGCGATTCCACGGCACTGCCGAGCGAGGGATTTGACGGCATCTCGGTGGCGCTGCTGGCGTCGTCGAACCCGATCGGCGCGATCTTCTCGGCGCTGTTCATCTCCCACATCACCACCGGCGGCGGCCTGATGAACGCGTCGCTGTTCCCGCCTGAGATCGCGGATATCATCTCCGGCATCATCATCTACCTGTGTGCGTTCTCGCTGCTGTTCCGCAATATGATCCGCAACCTGCTGACCGGCAGGAAGAAGGGAAAGCCCGCGCCTGCAAAGGCGCAGCTGAAACCGGATGCGCCAGCGGCCGGCCCTGCTGCAAACGACGGAAAGGAGCGTGAATAAGAATGTTTCTGATGCTGAAATATGCGCTGCTGTCTGCGACCGTTCTGATGCTGGTCGCGCTGGGCGGCTGCTTCTCCGAGCATTCCGGCGTCATCAACCTCGCCCTTGAGGGCATCATGGTCATCGGCGGCCTGATGGGCATTCTGGTTCTCAACCTCCTGCCGGCCGATACGCTGCCGGTGTGGAAGGTCGCGCTTTCCATCGCCGCGGCTGCCGTGGCGGGCGTGATCTACTCGGCGCTGCTGGCGTTCTCAGCCATCAACCTCAAGGCTGACCAGACCATCGGCGGCACGGCGCTGAACCTGCTGTCCACGGCCATCGCCATGGTTGTGGCCAAGCGCTTCAACGGCAGCCAGTCCGCCAAGCTCAGCTACGATAACACCCCGTTCATGTTCCAGATCGGCGGCCTCACGGTCAATGTGTTTCTGTTCATCAGCATCGTGCTGCTGATTTTATCCATCATTGTGCTCTACAAGACCCGCTTCGGCCTGCGGCTGCAGGCGTGCGGCGAGCACCCGCAGGCGGCTGACTCCGTCGGTATCAATGTCTACAAAATGCGCTGGTCGGGCGTTCTGATCTCGGGCTTCCTCGCCGGTATCGGCGGCTTTGCCTACATCGTGCCCGCCGTTCAGGTGTGGAACTTTGAAGTCGGCGTGGCCGGCATGGGCTTCCTTGCCCTGGCGGTTATGATCTTCGGCCAGTGGAAGCCGGGCCGGATCGCGCTGGCGGCCATCTTCTTCGCCATTTTCAAATCGCTT
>JBJEYK010000051.1:0-2058 GCA_051886775.1 Candidatus Ventricola sp.
GATCGTCCAGGCCGAACACCCGGATGGACGGCACCCTGTTCTCGCGGCAGATGGTGATCGCCGCAGCGTCCATGACCTTGAGGTCGCGCTCCTGCACCTCGTTGTAGGTCAGATCCTTGAGCAGCTTCGCGTCCGGGTTGACGCGCGGGTCGCTGTCGTAGACGCCATCGACGTTCTTGGCCAGCAGGATGGCGTCCGCGCCGATCTCCACGGCGCGCAGCGCGGCGGCGGTATCGGTGGAGAAGAACGGGTTGCCCGTGCCGCAGGCGAAGATCACAATGCGGCCCTTCTCCAGATGGCGCACAGCGCGGCGATAGGTATACGGCTCGCAGAAGCGGTTCATCTCCACCGCGGACATCACGCGGGTCGGGATGTCCAGCCGTTCGATGGCGTCCTGCATGGCGATGGAGTTGATCGCCGTGCCGAGCATGCCCATGTGATCCGCGTTGACCGCGGTCATCTTGGCAGCGGGGCCCTGGCGGCCGCGCCAGATGTTGCCCGCGCCGATGACGATGGCGATTTCCGTGCCCGTCTCATGCAGCTGGCCGATGACGCCGGCCACGCGATCGATCTGGTCGAAATCGAACAGCCTGCCATGGTCGCCCAGTGCCTCGCCGCTGAGCTTGATGAGGACGCGCTTATACTTTGCCATACCGAAATCCATCCTTTCCCGTCTCTGAAAAAAGGGACATGCAAAGGCATGTCCCTCTGTTAAGAAGCTTACTTCTTCATCTTGGCCTGCTCGGCAGCGATGTCGGCAGCCAGGTCGTTGACGCGCTTCTCGAGGCCCTCGCCGCGCTCGAAGCGGACGAAGCGAACCACGTCGCACTTGCCGCCCAGCATCTTCTTGACGCTGATGTCCGGATCCTTGACGAACGGCTGCTCCAGGAGGCAGACCTCCTTGTAGTACTTCTCGATGCGGCCCTCGACCATGCGCTCGACGATCTTCGCCGGCTTGCCCTCGTTGAGCGCCTGCTGGGTGAGCACCTCGCGCTCCTTCTCCAGGTTGTCGGTGGGAACCTCCTCGCGGCGGACGAACTGCGGGTTCGCGGCGGCGATGTGCATGACCAGATCGTGGCTCATCGTCTTGATCTCGTCGGTCACCTCATCGCAGGCGATCTCCACCATGACGCCGATGCGGCCGCCCATGTGGATGTAGGTATCGACCATGCCGTGCTCCGGCGCGAAGCGCGCGAAACGGCGCAGGGAGATCTTCTCGCCGATGGAGGCGGTGGCCTCGCCGATCAGGTCGTTGACGGTCTTGCTCTCGTCCGCGTAGAACGGCTGCGCGAGCATCTCCTCCACGGAGGCCGGGTTCTTGACGGCGACATGCTTGGCATAGTCGGCGCACAGCTGCTTGAAGTTGTCGGTGTTGGCGACGAAGTCGGTCTCGCAGTTGACCTCGATCACCACGCCCGCGCCGCACTCCGGGCAGACGTAGCAGTAGACCAGACCCTCGGCAGCGATGCGGCCGGCCTTCTTGGCGGCGGCGGCAAGGCCCTTCTCACGCAGGAAGTCGATCGCCTTGTCCATATCGCCGTCGCAGCTGACAAGCGCCTTCTTGCAGTCCATCATGCCGGCGCCGGTGCGCTCGCGCAGCTCCTTGACCAGAGCAGAAGTAATGGTAGCCATAACTGATTCCTCCAGTATCTGTTTGGTTGTCAGGAGCGGGGATTACTTCGCCTCGGCGACCTCGGCCTGCTCGCCCTGCTTGCCCTCGAGGACGGCGTCAGCCATCTTGCCGGCGATGAGCTTGACAGCGCGGATGGCGTCGTCGTTGCCCGGGATGACGTAATCGATCTCGTCCGGATCGCAGTTGGTGTCCACAATGGCGACGACCGGGATGCCCAGCGCGCGCGCCTCGGTGACGGCGATGTGCTCCTTGCGCGGATCCACCACGAACAGGCAGCCCGGCAGGTTCTTCATCTCGCGGATGCCGCCCAGGTTGTCCAGGAGCTTCTCGCGCTCGGCCATGAGCTTAATGACTTCCTTCTTGGGCAGGACCTCGAAGTCGCCGCGCTCCTCCATCGCGTCGATCGCGTTCAGGCGGGCGATACG
>JBJEYK010000052.1:0-9948 GCA_051886775.1 Candidatus Ventricola sp.
GATGGGCTTTACCGATGAGGCGCTCAGCAGGCCGCTGATTGCCGTCGTCAATTCTTACACCAACGCGACGCCGGGGCACGCAAACCTCAACCAGCTTGCCGATCAGGTGACGCGCGGCATCGAGGCTGCGGGCGGAACCGCCATGACCTTCTCCACGATTGCGCCCTGTGACGGCATCGCGGAGGGGCACATGGGCATGCGCTACATCCTCCCTTCCCGGGACGTCATCACGGCCTCCGTGGAATGCATGGTGCGGGCGCACCGCTTCGACGGCATGGTGCTGCTCGGCTCGTGCGACAAGATCGTGCCCGGTATGCTGATGGCGGCTGCGCGGCTCGACCTGCCCGCCATCTTCCTCAACGGCGGCCCGATGTATCCTGCGCGGTATCGCGGCAAGGATTACGACGGGAACATCGTCACCGAGTCGATCGGCTGGAAGCAGCGGGGCGAGATCGACGCGGAGGAATTCCGCCGCATTGAAAACCTCGCGGAGCCGTGCGTCGGCTCCTGCGCGATGCTGGGCACCGCAAACACGATGGGCATGGTCGCGGAGGCACTGGGCATGTCGCTGCCGGGCTGCGCAGCCATCCCGGCTGTGGACGCCAGGCGCATGCAGGCCGGCTACGAGACGGGCCGCGCGATCATGAACCTGGTGCGAAGGGGGATCCACGCGCGGCAGATCATCACGCGCGAGAGCATCGACAATGCGATTGCGCTCATCATGGCGACGGGCGGCTCGACCAACGCGATCATGCACCTGCAGGCGATCCACCGGGAGGCCGCTCTGGGCGATCTGCCGCTGTCGCGGTTCGATGAATTCAGCCGCCGCATCCCGCAGGTGGCGTCGGTTTATCCCGCCTCCCCGTACGACATGGTGGATTTCTACGAGGCCGGCGGCGTGCCCGCCGTGCTGCGTGAGCTTGGGGACAGGCTGCACCTGGACGTGATGACCTGCACGGGCAGAACGCTCCGGGAGGAGCTTTCCCTCGCAAAGCCCTCGCCCCGGCGCGAGGTGATCCGCACCGCGGCGGAGCCGTTCTCCGCCACGGGCGGCGTGGCCGTGCTGGAGGGCAACCTGGCGCCGCTGGGCGCGGTGATCAAGCCCGCAGCCGTGCCGGAGCAGCTCTTTGCCTTCCGGGGGCCTGCGCAGGTGTATCACAGCGAGCAGGCAGCCGTCGAGGCAATCTGGGCCGGTCGGGTTCAGCCGGGGACGTGCATCGTCCTGCGCTATGAGGGGCCGAAGGGCGGCCCGGGCATGCCGGAGATGTATCGCCCGATGAAGGCGCTGGAGGGCATGGCGCTCTCCGACAGCTGCGCCCTGATCACGGACGGGCGCTTCTCCGGCAGCAACCGGGGCCTGTTTGTCGGCCATATTTCGCCGGAGGCCTACGAGGGCGGCCTGCTTGCGCTGGTGGAGGACGGGGACGAGATTCAGATCGACATCCCGCAAAGAACGCTGACGCTCTGTGTCCCGCAGCAAACGCTCGACAGGCGCGCGGCGGCGTGGAAGCGCCCCGAGAAGGAGATCCCCGACGGATATCTGAACATCTATCAGGCGGCGAGCCGCTCCGCTGCGGAGGGCGCCGTCATGGGAGGAATTCATCATGCTCGAGTGGAAGAATGACAAGGAGCTGTTCGCGCTCATGCGCGGGGAGCTGTACTCCGCCGTGATCGGCGATATTCTGGATCAGATGGGGCGCTACCATCAGTTCCTGCCCCGGGAAGTTCACCCGATTCGCGACGACATGATCGTCTGCGGCAGGGCCATGACCGTGCGCGAGGAGGATCTGCCCGTGACCGGGGAGAGCGTCCCCGGCGAGCCGACGTTCGGCTACATGCTCGATGCGCTGGACGGGCTTCGGGAGGACGAGGTCTATCTCTGTGCCGGCTCCTCGCCGGATTACGCGGTCGTGGGCGAGCTGATGTGCACCAGGATGCAGGCGCTCGGCGCCGCGGGCGCCGTGATGGTCGGCCCCCATCGCGACACGAAGGGGATCCTGGAGCTGGGCTTCCCGTGCTTCAGCTGCGGCGGATACAGCCAGGATCAGGCGCCGCGTGGCCGGGTGACGGCCTGGCGGGTGCCGCTGGAGATCGGGGAGACGCACGTCGAGCCCGGCGATATCGTCTTTGGCGATCTGGAGGGCGTGGTGATCATTCCCAGAGAGATCGAGAAGGAGGTCATTCGCCGCGCATGGGAAAAGGCCACCGGGGAAAAGACGGTGGGCAAGGCGATCCGGGCTGGCATGAGCGCCGCCGAGGCGTTCAGGAAATATGGGATCCTGTAAGGAATCTAATAAGGAATCTGAATAAGGAATCTGAAGAAGAGAGGTTGAAACCATGAAGATTGCGAAAATTGAGCTGTTCAAGGTGGCGCCGCGCTGGCTGTTCCTGAAGATGACGACGGACGACGGCCTCGTGGGCTGGGGCGAGCCGGTATGCGAGGGCAAGGCGGATACCGTCGCCGCCGCGGTCCGGGAGCTGGGCGCGCAGCTGATCGGGCACAGCGCGACGGATGTCGAGGATGCGTTCCAGCAGATGTACCGCACGGGCTTCTACCGCGGCGGCCCCATCCTGACCAGCGCGATCTCGGGCATCGAGCAGGCCATGTGGGATATCAAGGGCAAGGCGCTGGGCGTGCCGGTGTACGAGCTGCTGGGCGGCAAGTGCCGCGACAGGATCGAGGTCTACCGCTGGATTGGCGGCGACCATCCGCGCGACACCGGCGAGGCCGCGAAGGAGGCTGCCGCGCAGGGCTATCGCGCCGTCAAGATGAACGGCACGGACGAGCTGCGCTGGATCGACACCTATGACAAGCTCGAGGCGACGGTGGAGCGCGTGGCGGCGATCCGCGAGGCGGTGCCCTCCATGCGCATCGCGGTGGATTTCCACGGCCGCGTGCACAAGACGATGGCTAAGCAGCTGATTCACATGCTGGAGCCGTACAACCTCATGTTCGTGGAGGAGCCTGTGCTCTGCGAGAACGAGGATGAATTCCTGGAGTTTGCGCGCACCTGCCACACGCCGATTGCCACCGGCGAGCGGAACTTCACCCGCTGGGGCTTCAAGCACATGCTGACCCGCGGCGGCGTGGACATCATTCAGCCCGACGTCAGCCACTGCGGCGGTATCCTGGAGGCGAGAAAGATTGCCGCGATGGCGGAGGCGTTCGATGTGGCTGTCGCGCTGCATTGCCCGCTTGGCCCGATTGCGCTGGCGGCCTGCATGCAGGTGGACTTCTGCTCGCCCAACGCCTTTATCCAGGAGCAGAGCGCGGGCATCCACTACAACGACGGCTACGACCTGCTCAACTACATCAGCAATCCCGAGGTGTTCACCTACAAGGACGGCATGTGCGAGCTGCTGACCAAGCCGGGCCTGGGCGTGGAGGTCAACGAGGCATACGTCCGCGAGATGGCGGCCAAGGGCCATGACTGGCATAACCCGATCTGGCGCGACAGCGACGGCATCATCGCCGAGTGGTAAGCCGCGTCTGCGATGGCTGAACAGGAGAGGAACGAGCCTATGAGACATGGACATGATGGGGCGCTGGAGGTCATCCGGCGGGAGCGCCTGGTGGCGATCCTGCGCAATGTGCCGATGGAGCGCCTGGACGGCGTCGTCGAGGCGCTGGCTGCGGGCGGTGTGCGCGTGCTGGAATTCACGTTTGACCACAATCAGCCCGATTACCTGAAGGAGAACAGCGCCAAAATCCGCCGGGCGGTGGAGCGCTTTGGCGACCGCGTGATCGTCGGCTGCGGCACAGCGCTCACCGTGCAGGAGGCGGAGGCCGCGCATGAAGCGGGCGCGGAGCTGGTGATTTCGCCGGACGTGCGCCCGGAGGTCATCCGCGCGGCGCGCAGATTGGGCATGGTCTCCATGCCCGGCGCGCTCACGCCGACGGAGATTGTGACCGCCTGGGAGGCCGGGGCGGATATCGTGAAGCTCTTCCCCGCGGGGGAGCTGGGCCTCGGCTATATCAAGGCGGTTCGCGGGCCGCTATGCCATATCCCGATGAGCGCCGTGGGCGGCGTGAAGCCGGAAAACGTGAAGGATTTCCTGGATGCGGGGGTCTGTGGCTTCGGCGTGGGCGGGCAGCTCGTTCTCTCGGCTGCCGTGCGCAGCGGGGACGACGCGGCCATTGAGCGCCGGGCGCGCGAATTCACGCAGGCGATTGCCGCGTGGGAGGCCGGACGATGAGCGCGCGCATGATCATCGACTGCGGCACGACCAACCTGCGCGTGACGATTGTCGACGACGCCGGGCAAATCGCCGCGCAGGGCAAGCGCCCGGGCGGCGTGCGCCATACGGCGATCGACGGGCACAACGGCAGGCTGAAGTCCATGCTGGCCGACTGCATCGCGCAGGTGCTGGCGGAGGCCGGGCTGACGCCGGAGGGGATCAGCCGCTGCATAGCCTATGGCATGATCACCAGCAACGTCGGGCTGATGGAGATTCCCCACCTTGAGGCGCCCGCCTCGGCGGACGCGCTGCGCGCGGGCGTGCGGACGGCCCTGTTCCCGGACGTGGCCCCGTTCCCGATCTCGTTCATCCCCGGCGTGCGCAATTTCTCCGGGCAGGTGACGCTAGAGAACTTCCACGGCATGGACATGATGCGCGGCGAAGAGACGGAGGCGATCGGCCTGTTTGGCCTGCTCGGCATGCAGCGCGAGTGCGTGCTGATCCTGCCCGGCTCACACAACAAATTCGTGCGCATGGACGCGCAGGGCCGCATTCTCGGCTGCATGACCTCGATTTCCGGGGAGCTGCTCGACGCGCTTACGCATCACACCATCCTCGCGGATGCGGTGGACAGGGCGTTTGCGACGCAGCAGGATTATGACGCTGAGCTGGCCTGCCAGGGCGCGCGCGAATGCGCGTCCAGCGGCCTGGGAAGAGCGGCCTTCGCCGGACGCATTCTCAGCCAGCTGGGCCGGATGGAGAGCGTCCGCCTGCGCAGCTATCTGCTTGGCGCTGTGCTGGCGCAGGATGTTCAGGCGCTGCAGCAGTTTGCCTCGGATGCACAGGATGCGCAGTTCCTGATTGCGGGCAAGCCGCCGCTGCAGGCGGCCATCGCCGACGTCATGCGGGCGATGGGCATGGCGAACGCGGTGCAGGTTGACCCTGCCATCACAGCCCGAATGGGCCTGGCGGGCGCGCTGCGTATCGCGGGATAGCGCGCGGCGCGCGTGCCCGGACAGCGGAAAGCCCAATCGCGCGTGCCGCCGGCTGATCCCGGCAGCGCAAACACAAAGATGCGGGAGGATTGCCAGCCCGCATCTTTTGATCTTTTGGACAATGAACGCCTGCCTCCCATGCGGCGGGAGGCAGGCGCTGTGACGGTCATGCGCGCTTCAGGCGCAGGGTTTTGATCTCAAAGCCGCGGAAGCTGAGCGCGATGCGCCCTCCCTCGAAATCGAGCGTGGTGATCGGGCTTTCCAGCATATCGCAGGCAGACACGGACGCAAAGGGCAAGCGCACATCCAGGCACGCTTCGCAGGAGGCGTGCTTGCTCTCGTACAGGCGGATGATCACGTCCCCGCTGCCGTCCTCCGCCGCCTTCACCGTGTCGATGATCACGTTCGGCGCGTCGACGCTCAGCATGGAGAAGGGCGCCGCCGTGCCCTCGCAGACCGTGACGGGCACGTTCAGCTCGTAGCCCTCGCGCACGACGCCGCAGTCCGCGAACGCACCGTCCCACAGGTAGTAGCTGTACACAAAGTGGTGCGCGCCCTGGTCGGCGGCGGGATCGGGGCTGGCCGCGGCACGCAGCAGCGTCAGGGCGATCTCATCGCCCAGCATGCTCACGCCGTACTTGCTGTCGTTGAGCACCGCCGCGCCGCGTCCCTCGTCGCACAGGGCGGTATAGCGGTGGTTGCACACCTCGAAGCGGTCGGCGTCGTAGGGCCTGCTGCGATGGGTGGGCCGCTTGACATAGCCGAACTGGATCTCGTTGATGCCCTCCTCGGCGTGGATGCCCGTGGCGAAGGCGGCCTTGAGCAGCCGGTGCTTCTCGTGCCAATCCACCCGCGTGTCGAAGTCGATGCGCGTGCTGCCGGCCTCCAGGGAGATCACCTGCGTCCAGTCGGACGTGTCCACCCGGCGGGTCACGCGCACAGCGGCCAGCCACGGCGTGTTCTCCGCCAGCTCGATGCGGCTGTCGCCGTCCAGCGGCACGGCGCATCGCTCTGCCATGCTGTCGATGTCCCAGGCGTCGAACTTGCGCGGCACGTCCTTGAACAGCTTCAGCACGTTGGCTTTTTCGCCGATGCGGCGGCGGCCCCGCGCGTCGCGGCAGTCGGTCAGCTCGCCGCGCTCGTTGATGCGCACGGACACCAGACCGTTGCTCAGCAGGATGTCGCCGCCGTCCGCTGCGGCGGTCACAGGATGCTGCGGCAGGCGCTCGTCCACCTCACAGGTCCAGCCGCAGGGCGGGATCGTCACGCGGGCATAGCCGTTTTCCGTGCGCACCAGCGCCGTCCTCGTCCAGGAGAGGCTGTTAAAGTACGTCCTGCCTGCGCCGGCGGTGAGGCTGCGGCAAGCGTTTTCCGTAATCTGTGCTGCGTCGGCGAGAATCTGGTCGTAGAGCCTTCGCGCCTCGTCGTAGACCCGGGCGATGCTGCTGCCCGGCAGGATGTCGTGGAACTGGTTGAGCAGCACGCCCTTCCAGCACCTGTCCAGCGTCTGCGCAGGATACGGCGCAGGGGACGCGACCGACCACAGCTCCGCCTCGCGCAGCGCCAGCTCGCTTTTGCGGTTGCCACGCTTGATGGCGGCCTGGCTGGTGTAGGTGCCCCGGTGGCACTGGAAGTACAATTCGCCCACATAGCGGTTGGCCGGCGCGCCGTCCCGCTCGCAGTCCTCGAAGAACTGCTGCGGCGCTTCAAATTCCACCTGCGGCACGCCCTCCAGATCCCGTTCGCGCAGGGCATACTCGATGTGGTCGCGGCAGGGGCCGCCGCCGCCGTCGCCATAGCCGAAGGGCAGCAGGAACCGGCTCAGGTCGCGCCTCTGCACGCGGTCGCGCCAGCGGCCAACGACGGTCGCCGGGTCGGTGCGGGAGGTGTAGTCCATGTGCAGGAAGGAGGTGATCTCGCTGCCGTCCATACCCTGCCAGGTGAAGTAGTGATAGGGGAAGCGGTCGGAGCCGTTGTACGTCCAGAAGATCTTCTGCGTCGTGAGGTACTTCACACCGCATCCGCGCAGAATCTGCGGCAGCACGGCGCTGTATCCGAAGGTGTCCGGCAGCCAGAGCAGCCGGCAGTCCACGCCGAATTCCTCCCGATAGAAGCGCTTGCCGTGAACGAGCTGGCGGATGAGGCTCTCGCCGGAGGTCATGTTGGTATCCGGCTCCACCCACATGCCGCCGTCGGCAATCCACTGCCCGGCGCGGATCTTCTCCTTCACCCGCTCGTAGAGCCGGGGATAGCGCTGCTTGCAGATCAGATACGTCTGCGGCTGGCTCTGGATGAACTTGTAATCGGGATACAGCTCCATCAGGCGCACCTGCTGGGCGAAGGTGCGGGCCACCTTGCGCTCGGTCTCGCGATATGGCCACAGCCAGCAGACGTCCAGGTGCGCGTTGCCGATGGCGGCAAAGCGCGGCATGGTGGAGCCGTTGTGCGCCTCCAGCGCGGGGCGCAAAAGCTCACGCGCCCGCGCATAGTCCCGCAGCCTGTCCGCGCGGGGCTGCTCGAAGTCCACCGCCAGGGTGAATGCCTCCAGCGCCTCCTCGATGCGCGCAGCGCGCAGGGAGGTGTCGTCCGCGACGGACAGCAGCTCGCGCAGCGCGGTCACGTCCAGCCAGAGCTGATAGGCCTCCTCGTGCCAGATGCCGTAGGTGCTGCGCCCGACGACCTGCCGGGGCGACGGCTGCACCCAGGCGCCCTCGTCCTCCTCGCGCACGGGGCCGACGCCGCAGCTGCCCGACAGCCCCGCGGGGAAATCGTGCCCCGCGTACGCCTCCATCAGCAGGTGGAAGCGCTGCCCGGGCTGACCGTCCAGTGTGAGCAGCTGGTCGCACAGGTAGTGGTGCGCCTCGCGCACCCACTCGGCCCGGCGGGTGCCGAATGCCTCGCCGTCCACAAACAGCGTCGCCTCGCCGCCGGCGCGCAGGTCCATCACGATGCGCTGCCCGCGCGCGCGCTCGTCCAGCGTGATGTCGCCGCGCAGCCAGCAGTACGCCCACGCGTCTCCCCAGGCCGTGCCCACGGGCATGGGCGCATACGCGCGGCGCTCCGCCTCCTCCGGGGTGAGCATGTCAAAGGTTTGCAGGCCCTCCAGGGCAATCTCCCCCAGCGGCTCATAGAATTCCTTCTCCAGCGTCAGCAGCCAGTGCTCAAGCCGGTCCGTCCATTCCGGGCGCATGCGCGATTCCTCCTTTGCAGAATTCCACGGGTGTGCGATAAGCCCGCGCAGCCCCGTTGCTGCGCGGGGAGAGAATCAGTGGAACCACCTGTTCAGCGTCCTGGCGAGCGCATTCAGGTCGAGCGGCTTGGCGATGTGCTCGTTCATGCCCACGGTCTTTGCGGACTGCACATCCTCGGCGAAGGCGTTGGCCGTCATGGCGATGATGGGCACCTGCTTGCAGTAGCGCCTGTCCATGGCGCGGATCGCCCGGGCGGCGTCATAACCGTTCATCCTGGGCATCTGGATATCCATGAACACGATGTCGTAGTAGCCGTCCTCGCATTCCGTCATTCTGTCCACGGCCTCCACGCCGTCGCAGGCCAAATCCACGGCAAGGCCGGTCATGCAGAGGATCTCCTCGGCGATCTCCGCATTCAGGTCGTTGTCCTCCACCAGCAGCGCCCGGCGGCCCATGAGGTTCAGGCTGGAAATGCCGTCCAGCGGGGCCTCCGGCCCGGTCTGCTCCTCCCCGCCCACGAGCGAGGAGAACGTCCTGGCCAGCCTGGAGCGGAACAGCGGCTTGCTGATGAAGGCGTTGGCGCCGGCTGCGCGGGCCTCCAGCTCGATGTCCGACCAATCGTAGGCGGAGATGATGATGATCGGCACGTCCTTGCCCACCGCCTGGCGGATCGCCCGGGTGGTGGCGATGCCGTCCATATCCGGCATCTTCCAGTCGATGATGCAGGCGAAGAAGTCCCGGCTCTCCCGGTGGCGACGCGTCACGCGCTCCACGGCCTGCGCGCCGGAGGTGACGCCCTCGGCGTTCATGCCCAGATCGCCCAGCATGCCGCAGCACGACTCCAGGCTGAGCGCGTCGTCGTCGGCCACCAGCACATCCAGGTTCACCAGCCTGTCGTAGTGCGCTTCCGCCGTATCCTGGAGCTTGAGGTACATGGTGACGATGAAGCGGGAGCCGCGGCCCAGCTCGCTCTCCACGCGGATATCGCCGCCCATCATGCGCACGATGTTGCGGCTGATGGGCATGCCCAGGCCGGTGCCCTGGATGCGGCTGACCCGATCGTCCTCCGCCCGGGAGAACGGCTCAAAGATCTTTTCCAGGAATTCCGGCTTCATGCCGATGCCATTGTCCTCAAAGACGAATTCGAAGCAGCCGACCTTCGCCTGGCTGGACGGCCTCTCCGTGATGGAGAGCTGGATTCTGCCGCCGTCGGGCGTGAACTTCACGGCGTTGCCCATCAGGTTGGTGAAGACCTTCTGAATGCGCAGGCTGTCGCCGATGACGGCCTCGTGGGTCACGCCGGAGATATTGACGGACAGCTCGTGGTGATGCGCCTCGATCTGGGAATTGGTCATCGTCAGCAGGTTGTCGATCAGGTCGGAGAGGTTGAACTCCTCCTCGATCAGGTCCACCTTGCCCGATTCGATCTTGCTCATGTCCAGCACTTCGTTGATCAGGCTCAGCAGGTGCTTGCTGGCGCTGGTGATCTTCTGCAGGCTGTCCTGGACGCGCTCGCGGTCGTCCAGGTGCGCCGCGGCGATGGCGGTCATGCCGATGATGCCGTTCATGGGCGTGCGGATGTC
>JBJEYK010000053.1:0-9874 GCA_051886775.1 Candidatus Ventricola sp.
TTGGCGCATAGGATGCTCCCGGAGGCGATGACATGGAGCAGACGACGACCAGGGCGCACACGCTGACGCTCGAGGGCAGGACGCGCGCGCAGTTGACCGGGGTGACGGCGGTCAGCTGCTTCAACGACCGGGAAATCGTGCTGGAAACGAGTGAGGGCGAGGTCGCGCTGCTAGGGGAGCGGCTGCACATCGAGCAGCTGAATCTGGACGACGGCGCGCTGGACGTGACGGGCGAAATCGCGGGGATCGAATACAACGGGCCGGTCGGCGGGAAGGAGAGGCGCGGGCTGTTTGGCCGGCGCAAGCGGTGAGATGACGGTCGCGGATCAGGCGCGCGTGTTTCTGGCGATGGCGCTGTGCGGTGTGCTGCTGGGCGCGGCCTATGACGCGCTGGCCCCGCTGCGCAAGGGGCCTTTGACCGTGGCGGCGGATCTGCTCTTCGGCGCGCTGTGCGCGCTGGGCATGATCGCCGTCGCCCTGCGGATGGAGGCGGAGCCGCTGCGGCTCTATGCGTTTGCAGGCGTGCTGGCGGGCGGCGCGCTGTATCTGGCTACGATAGGAACGATTGTTCGCAAAATGTCAGAATACGTTCGGAATTGGAGGAAAAAGCGGAGAAAAATGGATAAAAAAGCCGAAAATGCGGCAGGAGAATGACGAACGGGCACGAACTATAACCCTCATTAACATGGCTCGGGGGAGAAGGACATGGCCGGCAAGAGAATCAGGATTCGGTACTTCAGGATCGCGGCGGTGATCCTTTCGGGCTTGACCGTGCTGGCGATGTCCAGGTTCCCGGCGAAGGCTGCCAGCATCGAGCGCCAGCATCAGCAGCTGGACGAGGCCGCGCAGGCCTATTTCCACGCGCAGGCCCGGAACAACCAGCTCAACGCGGAGCTGGCGCAGAGCGATTCGGACGATTTCATCGAGCGCACCGCCCGCAGGGAATACGGCTACTGCTGGTATGGTGAGACGGTGTATGAGATCGGCAACCTGGAGGAGCTCCAGGCGCAGGAAGCACAGTGAAATACCATCGGAAGATCATCGACCATGGAGGGAATGCCATGCGCCTTGCCTGTATTGGAATCGGTTCAAACGCGATCCGTCTGCTGGTTGCCGGCTGGGCGTCCGGCAGGCTGTGCCCCATCCGCCGCGAGCGCCGCGGCACCCGTCTGTTTGCCGGCCTGGTGGACGGCGCGCTGACCCAACAGAGTATTGATGCTTCTGCCGAAGCGGTTGCGGAGCTGGCCAATCTGGCCCGCAGCTGCGGCGTGCAGGAGATTTTTGTTTTTGCCACCAGCGCCGTGCGCGACGCCTCCAACGGCGAGGCCTTTACCGCGCTGGCGCAGCAGCGCAGCGGCACGCGCATCGAGATCCTTTCCGGCGAGGAGGAGGCGATGCTCTCCTACCTCGGCGCGAGCTGCGGCGGCGCGTGCGGCGTGATTGACATCGGCGGCGGCTCCACGGAATTCACCCTGGGCGTGGGCGACCGCGTGCTGGCCGTGGCCAGCCTGCAGATGGGCGCTGTGCGCATGAACGCGCAGCAGCCGATCCTGTGCCCGCAGGACTATGAGCAGACGCTGGAGCGCTGCCGGGCGCTGATCCGGCGCGATGCCGGGGCGCTGCTGGCGCAGCCGCCGCGCGCGAGCTGGGTGGGCGTCGGCGGGACGATGACCACGCTGGGCGCGATGGAGCGCGGTGTGCCGCTGTTTGATCACGCGGCCTGCGAGGGCATGACGGTGACGGCGGCACAGGTCGCAGCGTGGGGGCGGCGCCTGGCGAGGCTTACGCTGGAGGAGCGCCGGCAGATTGTGGGCCTGATGCCGCACCGGGCGGACATCATCCCCAGCGGCATGGCCATTCTGGAGGCCGCCATGGACTGCTTTGGCATGGAGCGGATGACGCTGTCTGCGCACGGGAACATGGATGGATATCTGAAGAAAAAATTTGCAGAAATGTCTTGACAGGATGGCGAGGGTGAGATATAATAATCTTCGTCGTCAGACGACGGCTTGCATCGCGGGATGGAGCAGTCTGGCAGCTCGTCGGGCTCATAACCCGAAGGTCGTAGGTTCAAATCCTACTCCCGCAACCATCCGGCTCAATAGCTCAGCTGGCTAGAGCATTCGGTTCATACCCGGAGTGTCGTAGGTTCGAGTCCTACTTGAGCCACCATTGGAAGCTCAGACATCGAAATGATGCCTGAGCTTTCTTTTTGCGTTTTTGCGACATCAACGCGGGGGAACCGTCCGGAGTGCGGGCGGAACCCATTGCACCGTCCATGCCGCGTGCAGGGCGGCTGGCGACGGCGGCCCCCTGACTTTTTGGAAAACGGGCCGTATATTGGATGGACAAGCGCGTGTTCTCCACCAATGAGCTGGAGGACGGCACGCTGGAGATCACCGGCTACAGCGGAACAGAGGTCAATCTGACGCTCCCGCAGACCATGATGGGGAAGAAGGTCACGGCCATCAGAGCAGCTTTCAGCAATGCTGACAACCGCCTGGTTTGCCTGGAGAGCGTGATCATTCCCGAGGGCTACACCCGCATTGGCAAGAGCGCCTTCGCTGATCAGAAGGCACTGACCAGCGTCAGCCTGCCGTCCACCGTGACCGCCATCGGCGACGGCGCCTTCCAGCAATGCGTGGGCCTGACCAGCGTCACATTTCCGGAGAGCCTGACCACCATCGGAAAAGCCGCCTTCGGGTATTGCAGCAGCCTGACGATCGTCACGATCCCGGACAGCGTGACCGTCATCGGTTATTCAGCCTTCGAGAATTGTACCGAGCTTGAGAGCATTGCGCTGCCCAAGAGCCTGGAGGCCATCGGCTCGAGTGCCTTCGCCAGCCGCACCAGCCTGGTCAATGTCGACATACCGCTGGGCACGACCGACTTCTACGGCTACGCCTTCCAGGGCTGCACCAGCCTGACAAGCATCACCATTTACTATTCGGCGTTCGACAACTGCGGCAACCTGACGAGCATCACGCTGCAGAAGAGCCTTGCGCAGATCGATGACGACGTCATGAACGGCTGCCCCAACTTGACCGCCCGCGTCATGAAGGGCAGCTATGCCCATACCTGGTGCGAGGACAACGGCGTGCCCTATACGGTTGGTGGCGCGGAGTAATACGCCGCATGAGCGCAATCGGCGCGCATGCGCCCAGTGCGGCTTCACCCGCGCAGGTTATCCAATGAAAAACCCGCAGGCAAAGCTGGCGGCGAGTGATTCGCCGGGAGCTGAGCCTGCGGGCTTTTTGTACGCAGATACGGATAGGTACGAATTCGTATGACACCGAAGCCGGGGCGTTTGATCGCCCCGGCTGAAAAGGGGGAAGGGCTGCCGGGCGCTGTGCTTTGGCGGATGCGTTTATTCGCTCTGCCTGGATTGGCCGCGCCTTCTGCAGCACGCTACGGCCAGCACAGCCGCGGACGAGAGCGCCAGCAGGAGCCAAAGCGTCAGCTGCGAGCGGTCGCCGGTCTGCGGCAGGAGGGTCAGCGCAGCAGGATCGGAGATGACGGAGTCCCACAGCTGATCCGTGACCACGCAGCGCACGGTCAGGCCGTCCTGGTCTTTCTTGACCGATGCGATGCGGTAGGTGTCCTGATCGGCGCCCGGGATGTCCTGCCATTGATCCGTGCCGGTCATGCGCTGCCACTGATAGCGGTAGGGCTTTTCGCCGCCGGCCGCCGTCACGGTGAACACGGCCTCCTTCCCCACGGAAGCGGGGATGCTTTGGGGCTGCTCGATGATGCACAGCGGCACGGTCAGCAGCAGACGGGCATAGTTGTCCGAATTTGCGTATTCGTCGTAGGTCCCGTTCGTGCTCACGTTCAGGTCCAGCTCCTGCAGGCTGCGGCCCTTCGTCAGCGTCCTCAGGGGGATGTCCATGGAATAGCCGAAGTCGTCGCCCATGGCTGCGACGAAGCGATGGGTGAACAGGGTTTCTCCGCAATACGAGCTGGTCAGGACCGGCGTAACGTCCGATTCGGTATTGCCGCTCAGGTTCTTGATGCTGACGTGCACATAGTCCTCGTCGTTCAGCCTGAAGATCTGGGCGCTCAGCGACAGGTCATGCACATCGGTGTTGAGCATCTGCACACCCGAGCCAAGCCGTGTGATCATGATCGGGTCGTCCTCAGCATCCCGCGCCTGCGGTGCGCCCGTCAGCATCAGGACGCCGTTTTGGGCTACCGCTTTGATCGCGATATCGCCCTGCACGCTCTCGAGCGTCGCGGTGAGCGTCCTTTTGCCCGTCCAGTCAGTCGGAACCAGCAGCTTGGCACGGTAGTTGTGCGTGTCTCCCGGCATCAGCATGGTGGTTTGCACCGAACGGACCGTCGTGGTTCCGTTGGCGCTGGTCTGGGTGATCTCCCAGCTGTCATGGTTCAGCGAATCATAGATGCTGCTGATCCGGCTCACGGAATACGCGCCGTTCATGACCCTTGCGCCAATGGCGTTGCTGTTGTTATCCGGCTTGGTGCAGTCGATGTGAAGGGTCTGGAGCCTCCTGGTGCCTTCGCTGATCTTCACATTGAAGCCGGACAGCGGGACATTGCCGGTATTGCGGACAGCAAACACGATCTCGATATAGTCTCCGGCGCAGACGCTCGGATCCATGGGCGTCGCGGCTGTCAGCTCAGCCGCGCTGACCAGCTTGTAGGTGAACCGGGAGAGCGACTGGCGCAGATAGGAGCCCTGGCTGCTCTGCAGATCCACCGAGTAGAAGCCGGTGCCGCTGTCCTGCAGCTTGATGGTGTTGGGGCTTTCCGAAAGCTCCACCATGTTGAAGGGGCCGCAGACCGTATCCGTGCCGGGGTCATAGCGCAGGCAGCGCACCATGTACTTCTCCGTCGCCCCCGGCTTGGAGCCGCTCGGGGTGGAGGATTCCGTCCAGTACAGATACACGCCCGCGCCGAACTTGACGATGTCGAAGCGGTCCGCGTTGATCTCCACCTGGTAGTCCGTGACCGGCGGGAACGCGGTCGGCTTACTCAAATCCACCGTGACGGACTTGAGCAGATGGATGTATTTGCCGTCCTGATAATCGACCCGCTCCAGATAGAACAGCCTGTCCTTGGTATTGTATGGATCAATCTGGCTATAAACCCGGAAATTGACGATTTTCCCACGCTGCTTCTCCTTCAGGACCAGCAGCTCTCGCCTCGGGCTGAGACCGCTGAAGTAAAGATGGGAAAGCTCGCCGGCCTCGTTCAGGGAATAGATATTCACATTGTCTGACGAGCTGGGGATGCCCACATGGTAGCGGGTAATGCCGTACCCATCCGTCAATGTTCCCAGATCGACAACCTCATCCAGGCCCGCTGCGGAGCTTCCGTCCTTGCGGTAGGCCGCCAGGGCATGGATTTCCCTCGGACTCTCGTGGCTCGCGCAGGTGCTGACGATGTAGACGGATTGGAGGCTGTCGCCCACCGCCGTCATAAAGACCTCCGGCATGATGGGGTAATTGCCCGGCAGGTATGTCTTCGACGTGTCTTCGTAATAGAAGCGGATCTGCAGCTCGCCATTATTGTCCCGCTGCATCAGCACGGTGGTCATGATGGACTCCGACGGCGTTTGGGGCGTTTTGCCGGAGCCGGTGCCGGAGAACTTGCCGCTCAGGATCGTCAGCGCGCAGAAGCTGCTCGTCTGATTGTTCAGCCCCCGGCTGACCTCCACCGCAAAGTCGTAGTCCGCAAGCGTCTCTCGCTTCTTCTGGTTATCTGCCCAGCGAACCTCTCCATTCTTGCTCGTGTCATTCAGGTTGAACCACCACAGCCGCGCCGCGACTTTGTTTGATACGTTGGTCTTTGTGCCGGGCTGGATCCAGAACAGATAGGTATCGCCGCCAATCACCGCATACTGGAAATCTCCGGTCGCGCTGTCCAGCTGGCTGAACACCTTCTTGGTCTCGGTCGGCTGCACGCCGCTGCTGCCATTGGTGATGCTGTTCTCCGCGGAAGGTATCGGTTCCCTCGCGCCTGTGCTGTCAAAGTGTGTGTATTCCCCCTCCGACAGCGCGTTCGGCGCTGCTGCCGCATTGCTCTGGGAAAGGTCGATGGTATCGCTGTACAGGGTTTTCTGCCATTTGAGGAACAGCAAACGGACGGTGACGCTCATGCCCATGCCGAGCGTCGCGTTTGTGGAAACGCCCGACGTGGAAAAGCTGACAACGGGATTGAGATAGCCGTAGCCGCGCAGGGCGACGCTCGCCACATCCTGCAGGCCCAAGCCGATGGTGCCGCCCAGCTCCAGCCGGATGGAAATGGTCACGCCGATCTTGTCATTGTCCGAGAACTCGATCTCAGGATCCTTCAGGACCTCGAGCGAGCCGTTTGCGATCTTCATTTCCATGCTTAGCGAGGTGTCCATACCGAAGCTGGCGCTCATGCTGAAATCCACGCCCGCGAAGAAGGGCACCGGGCCAATCGTAAAGGTTTGGGTGAAGCCGGCCTTGAATGCCAGCGTCGCGCCAATATTGCCATTCATTTCAAGGAGATGCTTGCTGGTGGAATACGCGCCCTGCAGGGACACAAAGGGGCTCACACGCGCGCCGAAGCTGCCCAGCATTTTGGATTCCGTGGTGGTATTGGTATCGCGGTACGCGCCGGCCTTGGCCAGCAGCTTGTCCGCCGCGCTCCTCGCCTCAAACTCCTTGATGGCCTTTGCCTGATCCTGCGTGTCCTGGGACTGCCAGTTGAGCTGCTCATGGGAGAAATCGGTTCCCCATGCAAACATCGCGACGCCCGAGGGCAGGATCAGCAGCCGCTGCTTTAGCCCCGGAATGTTGACGGCCAGACGGCTGCCTCCGATAAAGGGAATTTCCGGGGGAATGTCAAAGCCAAATCCGCCGTCGGCGCCAAAGAACTTGAACGGCGCGCTGCTGCTCAGGAAGGGCTTGTCGACGATCGCCTTGCGAATATCCAGCTGGGTGATAAACTCATATTTCTGCTCGTCCTTGGTGACAATCCTGAAGAAGACCTGCGTCCCCGGCTTCAGCTCGCTGAGCCATGCGCTCTGAAACGCAAACTCCGTCTTGTCGCTGTCGGTTTTCTTGAAGGACCTCGAGGCAATGACCGTCCCGGCCTGGCTTGCATCGTCGCGGGAGCACAGCTCCAGCGTGCCGTCCTGGGGGCTGTCCAGCTTCACGCTGATGGTGTGCTGCTTCGTGTTCTCGGTTGTATAGTAGACCGTCCGCTTTTCGGTGAGGATGTCCCTGCCGTTGAAGCCGCACTGGATCAGATACGGCTTGGCATCGTTCTTCACCAGGTAGTAGGTGCTGGAATCGCCGCCGCACAGCTTGAGCGTCTTGACCTCCCGGGTGCGGCAGCCATCGGCGGTGATGCGCACGGTCAGCTCCATCTCGTCGTTCTCTTTCGCGCCCATGCTGCTCACCCAGAAGATCGCGTCGCCGTACTGATCGGTGGTCAGCGTCGCCGTTTTGGCCGTGTTCTTCTGATTGGTCACCGTGACCTTCGCGCCCTTGATCGCATGCTTGGCCGAATCCATGACCTGAATCCGGAACTGATGCCTGGAAAGGACGGAGATTTCGAAATCGGCATTGGCGCCATTTTCGATGTTTTCCAGCTCGCGGGCAGCTGCGGCAAGCGCATCGAGATGCTCGTTGAGCACCGAATCCGCGTTCTGGTTGTCCAATCGGCTGCTGCATTGGTCGACCCGCGCCCGATACGACGGGTAATCCCCGCTGATGGTCTGGATGATCTGCCGGATCTCGGCTTCGGCCTCCAGGGTGCGGCTGACGGCGTTCAGGCGGTCGGCCTGGCTCGTCCCGCTGCTCTGGTACAGGCTGATGCCGTTGAGAATCGCCAGGCGATCCTCCTCCAGCAGCGCTTCATAGCGGGAGAGGGTGTTCTCCATTTCCAGCAGCATCCACTGGACTTCTTCAGTCCCAGGATCCAGCGCGTTGTTCGTATCCAGAAGGTCATAGTCCTGAATCGTGCCCAGCAGGCTGCGCACCTGGTTGGCGAGGAACCAGTCCGTCCACTGCCACGCCTGCAGAGCGTTCATGTCCGGCGTAGGCCGAGCGCCCTCGTTCCACGGCGTGTTGGCGTCTCCGGCCAGCTTCCGCAGGCTGTTGATTTTGGCGGTGCTGAGGCTGGTCGCCTGCTCGCCGAGGCCCGCTGCCGCGCACAGCAGCAGGGCGAGCGTCAGAAGGAGGGAAAGAAGCCGCTTGTTCATGGAAAAAACCTCCTGCATCTCGGAATCATTCGGAAATCATTCAGAAATCATTCGGAAATCATTCGGAAATCGTCAGCCGTTCCGGGTGGGTCTCAATCTCGTAGTCGCTGCGGTGCAGGCGCACCAGCGCTTCCAGCGCCTGTGTCTGCTTGTCTGCCAGCGCGGCCTGCCGAAGCAGCGCCTGCTGCTCCTGGGTCAGGGCAAGGGGGCCTGCCGGCTCGTCGCCCGCGTACAGGATGATGTGGATACCGGCTGGCGTGACCACAGGCTCGGATACGTCGCCCGGGTGCTCCAGCGCAAGGGCGGCTTCGAGGAACGACGCGTCCCACAGCACGGAATCGGCATGGAGCAGATAGCCCGCGTCCTCGGGCGCGACGCCCGTGTCGTAGGAATACAGACGCATCTGGCTTTCGAAGCTCTCCCCATTTGCCAGCGCCTGATAGATGGCGTCCGTCTTCGGCTTCATGACCGCAGCGGCGGCGCTCTGCAGGGCCTGCCATGCCTCCTTGCTGATCGCAGCCGGGCCGGACTGCAGGGCGGACAGACCTTGCGTCATCTCCAGGGGCAGCGCCATGACGATGTGCTTGATGCGCCGGTAGCCCTGCGGGATGTAATAGGAGATTCCGCCGTCCACGAGAACCTCCTGCTCAAACAGCGGGATGTTCCCCTCGTAGCGCTCCCGGCAGACGGAGACGTACTGCCGCTCGTAGTACGCCTCAACCTCCCCGTCGCTCAGGGCGATCTCGCCGCAGTACAGCTCCAGCACCCGCTGGTTTTTCAGCTCCAGCTCCAGCTCCTGCCGGTAGGCCTCCGGCGTGCAGCCCATGTCCGCCAGGAACGCGTCGATCATCTCGTCGGACGCGTCGGGCGATGTCTCGCGGATAGTGGCGGCCATCTCTTGCCGGGCGGCTTCGTAGGTCTGCTGGGCTTGCTCGTCCAGCAGGCGCTGCGTCCCGGCGTCGATCTCCGCCTGGCCCGCCTCGCGCAGCAGGTTTTCCAGCACGCCCAGGCCAATGAAGTGCTCGATCACGCTGTCTGTCAGCTGCTGCCCCAGCGCGTCGTCCAGGCTCACGCCCGCTGTCTCGTAGAGCAGGCGGCTCGCCGTCAGGGAGCCTTGCACCGTCTGAAGGTCATAGACCACGTCGCCCACCCGGACGGCGGCATCCGGCTGCGCCGCGACCGCGCCGCAGCCGGCGCCCCACAGCGCCAGCAGGCAGCACAGCAGAGACATCCATGTCCGTTTTTTCATCCCTGATTCTCCTTCCGGTACTGCTGGCTGAGCAGGAGAACGCCTTGCTTGAGTACGTCCATCTGCCTCTTGAGGTAATACTCGTCCTCGAACAGGGCATAATGCACCGACGCGCGGACGAAGATGAAGATGAGCGACGTGATCACATCGCAGGGCATGCCCAGCAGAGGCTCCAGCTGCCTGGCATAGGCATGATAGCGCTCGTTCACCCCGGCGAAGAACGCCTTGCCGTGCTCGATGTACTTGGGGTGGGTGTAGACCTGATACATCAGCCGGTACTTTTTGCCGTGGCGCTTCGCCGTCCAATAGGGCACCTCGTCGATGAAGCGTTCCATATCCTCCATCCCCGTGGGCGCAAGCCGCATGAAATCGTCCTCCACCTTGCTCATGCAGTACGCGGTGGATTCCACAATCAAATCGTCCAGCGA
>JBJEYK010000054.1:0-2039 GCA_051886775.1 Candidatus Ventricola sp.
TCGCCCTGAATGTTCCGGATCAGCGCATGGAGCTGCTGCGCGCCGAGCGGGCTTTCGCTGCTGCCATTGCCCAGCAGCAGATAGACCTGCTCGTCGTCTGCGGAGGAGAGGATACCGTGCGTGCACAGGTAGAGGATGGACAGATCGTTTTCATCCGCTCCGGCGAAGGCGTCGTCGATCGCATCGCCCAGCGCCTGCACGGAGCCGATGGTGCCGTCCTCGATGGACAGGTCGCCCAGAGACACGTCGGCGCTGACCAGCGCGGAGCCGATCAGGTGCAGGTTGCCGGAGATGGCGCTGCCCAGGTCCGGCTGCGTCAGAAAGTCCGAGCAGGCCACCAGCAGCGCGCGCGTCTGCGCATGCGCGCACGCGGGGGCGAGGAAAAGCAGCAGCGCGATGAGCCGCAGCAGTCTGCGCATGGCGTGCCTCCTCTCTGCGGCCTGGCCGCGAAATGATCTCTCTGTTGGTTAGACGTACGAAGCCGGAAAAGATTTCACGCAAATCCGGTCATTTGTCCATTTTTTTGCATTTTCAGGGACGACAGCCCTATTGTAGCGGAAACCGTGCCCCCGGCGCAAGGGGGATGGAAAGCATTGCCGCCGCGCCCGGGCAAGGCCGTACAGCGTCCATCCTAGCGCAGCGGCGTGTTCGGAGCGTGATCCATTTGTGAACAGAATGAAAAAGCCCTCCCGTCGCCGGGAAGGCTCTGATTGACTGGATGCGGATTAGTACATGCCGCCCATGCCCGGGTCAGCCGGGGCCGGGGCCGGATTCTTCTCCGGGATGTCGGCCACGAGGGACTCGGTGGTCAGCACGGTGGCCGCGACGGAAGCCGCGTTCTGCAGCGCGCTGCGGGTCACCTTGGTCGGATCGATGATGCCGGCCTCCACCATGTCGACGTACTTGTCGTTGTAGGCGTCATAGCCGAAGCCCGGCTTCTTGGTGCGCTTGATCTTCTCGACGACCACGGAGCCCTCGACGCCCGCGTTCTCGGCGATCTGGCGAACCGGCTCCTCCAGCGCGCGCAGCACGATCTGCACTCCGGTCCTCGCGTCGCCGGTGAACTTGGTCAGCAGGGCCTGCACGTTCGGGATCACGGAGAGCAGCGCAGTGCCGCCGCCCGGGACGATGCCCTCTTCCACAGCGGCGCGGGTCGCGGCCAGCGCGTCCTCGATGCGCAGCTTGCGCTCCTTCATCTCGATCTCGGTCGCAGCGCCGACCTGGATGCACGCCACGCCGCCGGCCAGCTTGGCCAGGCGCTCCTGGAGCTTCTCGCGGTCGTAATCGCTGGTCGTCTCGCCGATCTGCGTGCGGATGGACGCCACGCGGGCAGCAATCTCCTGCGGATTGCCGGCGCCCTCGACGATGACGGTGTTGTCCTTGTCCACCTTGACCTGGCGGGCGGAGCCGAGCATGTCCATGGTCGCGGTCTTGAGCTCATAGCCCAACTCCTCGGAGATCACCTGGCCGCCGGTCAGGATGGCAATGTCCTGGAGCATGGCCTTGCGGCGGTCGCCGAAGCCCGGGGCCTTGACGGCCACGCAGGTGAAGGTGCCGCGCAGCTTGTTCACCACCAGCGTCGCCATCGCCTCGCCCTCGATGTCCTCGGCGATGATGAGCATCTTGCGGCCGGACTGCACGACCTGCTCCAGCAGCGGCAGAATCTCCTGGATGTTGGAGATCTTCTTATCGGTGATGAGGATGTACGGATTGTCGAGCACGGCCTCCATCTTGTCCATATCGGTGGCCATGTAGGCGGAGACGTAGCCGCGGTCGAACTGCATGCCCTCGACCAGCGTCAGGTTGGTCTGCATGGTCTTGCTCTCCTCGACGGTGATGACGCCGTCCTTGCCGACCTTCTGCATCGCCTCGGCGACGAGCTTGCCGATGGAGGCGTCCGCCGCGGAGTTCGCCGCGACGTTCTCGATGGCCTGGTTGTCGCTGACGGCGACGCTCATTTCCTTCAGGCCCTCGACGGCGGCGGCGGTGGCCGCCTCGATGCCGCTGCGCAGGATCATCGGGTTCGCGCCGGCAGCCAG
>JBJEYK010000055.1:0-9647 GCA_051886775.1 Candidatus Ventricola sp.
CAGGTTATTCCTCGTCGTCGGCCTCGTCGTCGCCGTCCATAAAGCGGGTGCGCACAATGGAGATGAGCTTCTCCATCAGCTCCTCCTCCGGCGGGACAAACTCCTCCATCTCCTCACCGTTTTCGTCGGTGAAGCTGTTGATCTTCATGATATAGACCGGGTCGTCGTCCGGATCGTCGTCCGACGGATCCTCTTTAGCGTCGCACAGCGCGGCGAACTCCTCGCCGTTGTAGAAGAAATAGTCCATGACCTCGAGCAGCAGCGTATTGCCCTCGTCGTCCACGAATTCCACGACATCGCGTTCTTCCATCTGTTCCGGTGTCATGCTTGCGCCTCCTGTCCGCACGCCTTGCGCGTGCGCATCTATTATACCCGCTGCGCGCGCAAAATGCAAGCCGTCAGCCCAGCGCGATGTCCAGCGCCATCATGATCGCGTAGCCCAGGACGCAGGCGAGCACGCCGTCGCGCCCGCCGCTGGCCTCCGGGATCATCTCAGCCATGACCACCAGCATCATCGCCCCGGCGGACAGCGCCATCAGCGCGGGCATCACGCCGCCGGCTGCCGCCGCGATAAGCACCACCAGCACGCCGAACACCGGCTCCACCACGCCGGAGAGCACGCCCAGCGCAAAGCTGCGCAGGCAGCTCATGCCGCCCTGGCGCATCGGCAGGGAGATCGCCGCGCCCTCCGGGAAGTTCTGGACGCCGATGCCCAGCGCCAGCACGCAGGCCGCAACCCAATCCGCCGCGCCGCCCTGCGATGCCAGGGCGAAGGCCAGGCCCACGGCCATGCCCTCCGGGATGTTGTGCAGCGTCACCGCGCCCAGCAGCAGCGCCTGCCGCCGGGCCAGGTCACCCGCCGTGCGCACGGCGCGCAGGCGGCGCAGCCGGGCGTCCGCCCAGAGGATCAGCCCCGCGCCCAGCAGAAAGCCGCCCGTGACCACCAGCCACGCCGGGCCGCCCCCGGCCTCCATCTGCTGCGCGGCGGGCACCAGCAGGCTGAACACGGCTGCCGCGCTCATCACCCCGCCGGAAAAGCCCATGCACAGCCGGTTCATCCGCGCGCTGATCCGCCTGCGAAAAAAGAAGACCAGCGCCGAGCCCAGCGTGGTCATGAGCAGCGTAAACATCGTGCCGCATGCGGCCCAGGTTACAGACCTCATCGAACCACCTCACTGGGCAGGGTATGCCCCGGGCGGCGGGCGCGTTCCCCTGCGCGGGCTGCTTTACCCGCACGCAGGGAGGCTTTTCCCATTTCAGCGGTTGTCCAAAACGGAATAATGTGTTATACTGATTGGAAATCCCCGAACGAGCAGGAGGCGATCCCATGGCCGTATCCGAAGCCACCGAAAACTATCTGGAGACCATCTACATTCTCTCCCAGCAGCGTAGCGAGGTGCACGCCGTCGACATCTGCGCCTACCTGTCCTATTCCCGGCCGACGGTCTCCATCGTGCTGCGCCAGATGCGCGAACACGGCCTGGTCACCGTCAACGAGGACAACCACATCTTCCTCACCGACGAGGGGCACGCCATCGCCAGCCGCATCTTCGAGCGCCATCAGGTGCTCACCGAGGCGCTGTGCGCCCTGGGCGTCAGCCGGGAAAACGCCCTGCGCGACGCCTGCAAGATCGAGCACGACCTGAGCGACGAGACCTTCGCGGCCATCAAGCGCCACATGAGCCGCCTTACCGAAGCAGGCGAAGCGCACTGACCGCGTCCATATGTCTCCATACGCAAACAGCGCTGCCGCACGGACGGCTCCCCCTCACGGGACCGGCGTGCGGCAGTGTTATTGGGTTACAGCCCATCCGCCAGCGGCTCCAGCAGCAGCACGCCCGAGGGCACCTGTCCCGGCAGGATCGTCGCCTCGCGCACGGGGCGCACGTTCTGCGCGCCCATCGCGTGCAGGAAATCCCAGACCGGCGCGATGGGATAGCCGCAGTGCGCCGTCCTCACATGCATCGGCACCGCGCAGCGCGGCTGAACGGCCTCAACAACGGCCCGCGCCCCCTGCGCGTCGAGGGTGTAATACCCGCCCGTTGGGATGAGCATCACGTCCGCGTCCGCGATCGCCGACAGCACCTCCTTGGACGGCATGCAGCCCTGGTCGCCCATGTGCACGACCTTCAGGCCGTCGATGGCGAAGACGCGGGGATGGTTCTCCCCGCGCTGCGCGCCCTGCGCGCCGTCGTGATACGAGCACAGCGCCCGCGTGGTCACGCTGCCCGCCTGCGCCGGCTCCGTCCCCCGGGCGATCACCGGCCTGCCCACGAGCATGCCCGTCTCGCAGTGGTCGTGGTGCGCGTGGCTCATCGTGACCAGATCCGCCTCCAGCGGCAGCATCCGGATGCCCACGCTCCCGTCGTACGGGTCGGTGATCACCACGGTGCCGTCCTGCGCGGTCATGCGAAAGCACGCATGGCCAATCCATTCCAGCTTCATTGCGCATCCTCCTTCATCCGGCACCACTGTGCCAGCACTGCGCCGCTCTCGCGCATGCCGCTGCGGTCGCCCGCGCGCAGCATCACCGCCGCCCTGGCCCGCAGCGCAGCGCACACATCCGCCCCCGGCATGCCCGTCGCCCGCAGCGCCGAGAGCAAAAGCTCCCGCCCCGCCGCCGTCAGCGGCAGCGCCGGGCACGCCTGAAAGCGCCTGGCCAGCGCCTGCGTCGGGCACAGCGGGCTGCGCCAGTCGAGCTGCACCGGCGCCTGCTCCGCGCACGTCTCCCGCAGCAGCGCGTCCTGCGGGGTCATCAGCAGCAGGCCCCCCTGCGCGCGGCAGGCAAAGCCCCGCGATACCAGCGCCGCCGTCAGCGCTTCCGCATCGCATCGGCGGACGGCGTCCGTCGCCAGCAGGCCGTCGTCTGCGAAGCGGACAAAGCCGCGCCCTCCGGCCCGGAGCACTGCGTCCCGCGCACGCGCGCGCAGCGCATGCGCCATCAGCAGCGCCATGTGACCTCCAGCAGCGCGGAGGCGGACTTTTCCCCGCCCATGTACACGTCGTAGTCCAGCGGGAGCACGCCGCCTGCCGCCGTCTCCTCAATCCCCACGCGCCGGGTGTCCACCGCCACGGGAATCTCGCCGTAAAGCGTGAGATAGCTGCCCGGCTCGCGCCGCCCGGGCACGAAGCGCAGCTCGCCGCTGGTCATTCCCCGGCGGAGCATGCGGGCGCGGTTCTCCCGCGCGGTCTTCCCGGCGTTCAGGGTGAGCGTGATGCGCGCCCTCTCGCCGTCGCGCTCCTCGTCGTAGGTCAGCTCCACCGTGTCGCCCGTGCGCACAAGCGTGCCCCGGTGGGCGTTCTTTGTCTCCAGCGGCGTGCCGTCCGTGTCCCGCATGCGGGAGATGACGCGCAGGCGCACCGGTCTTTCCTCGTTCACAGCTCCTTCTCCCTTCCGCCCGGTACGATGCCCAGCACCACGAGCAGCGCCAGCAGGCACAGCAGGAACGCCGCCACCATCGGCAGGAGCACCTCCTCGGTCATCGGGTAGCAGCTGGCGCCCGCCGTGGCAAAGAGCACCAGGCAGGCGCTCAGGCGCAGCGCGGGCTTGGCGACGATCGCCCAGAGGCACAGCAGGTCGATGGCCAGCCACGCGCCGCTCGTCACCCCCGGGCAGACGAGCAGCGCGCCCAGCGTCAGCGCAAACGTGCGCGCAAAGCCGTCCATCTCCCGTCTCGTGCGCAGCCAGGCCGCAAGCCCCAGCAGCATCGCCAGTCCCGCCAGCACAAGGCCCCGCATGACCAACACAAAATGCGTCTGCGTGTAATACTCCTGCGCGTTGGTCACCGTATCCAGCTCCGCCAGGTGGCGCAGCATCGGGGCGTACTGCGGCGTCTCCTCCACGATCGCGCGCGGAATGAGGCTCATGATGTTCGGCGCGCCGGAGGCGTAGGCCGGCAGATTCAGATTGGCGCTCAGCAGGCTGCCCAGCGCTCGCGCCGCCGGCATGCCGCACGCGACGGCGGGCACGCACAGCGCCAACGCGGGGAGCGCCGCAGCCGCCAGATGCGCAGGCCGCAGCCGCCCCTTTGCCGGCATCCACAGCAGCATCGCAAGCGCGTACAGGCACGCGCCGCAAAGCGCGCATGCCGCGCCGTAGCACAGCGCGCCGGCCAGCGGGCGCTTCTCATCCAGCAGCGTCAGCGCCAGCGCCAGCAGCGCCAGGGCGGGCAGCTCCGGCAAGGCGGAGCACGCCGCGTTCATCAGCCCCTGGGGCAGGATCACGCACAGCGTCAGCAGCGCCTCGGCGCGGATGCCCAGGCCGCGCCTGTCCGCCGCGCGCGTGAGCAGGATCACCGTCAGCAGCAGGCAGCCGATGCACAGCAGCTTGAGCGTGTACATCGGGTAGATCGGCCCGCGCGTGACCGCGTACAGCAGCGCCGCCGCCGGGGCGGACAGCCCCGAGCCTGCCGCAGCCGCCAGCCCCTCCGCCTCCATCGCGCGGATGAGCGGCAGCGTGACCTGCACAAAGGCGTAGGTCTTCTGGTTGATGGGCAGCAGCAGGATGTACAGCCCCGCCGTGAGGATGCCAAGGCGCAGCGCGCGCCTTGCCACGCCCACGCGAAACAGCGCCGTCGCCGCCAGCAGCACCGCCGCGTGCAGCGCTGCGGTCACGGCGATCATCAGGGCGCGGTTGCCCCAGCCGCCGATGTCGTTCAGATTGCGCAGCGGCCCGGCGGAGACGTTGTGCGCCGCCAGCGCCGCCGTCAGCAGCGCGCTGAGCAGCACGCACAGCGCCGCGGCATGGCGCTGCGCCCACGCGCGCAGCGAGGCCAGGGCATCCGTCTTCAGCATGCGTCCTCGCCTCCCTTCGCAAGCGCCGCGCGGTTTGCGCGCATGCGCCAAAGCAGATCGCGCGCGACGATCACCAGCGCCAGCCCCATCGCCAGCGCCAGCCAGCGCTCGTCGATCGGCCGCTGGCGCATCAGATAGGGCACGTAGCTCATCAGCGACGCGCCGACCACCAGCAGCGGCATGAATCGCCTGTCGCGCCGGCTGCACGCGTAGAGGATGGAGAGCATGTCCGCCAGATAGAAGTAGCGCTCGTGGATCTTGGGCATCACATACGGCAGGAAGATGGCGAAGAACAGCGCAAACGCCAGCGTCATGTCTGGCGTGACCTCACGATAGTGGATCAGCCAATAGCCCACGACCAGCACGGTCAGCAGGATGCAGGCGTACAGCACCGCATGCTGCAAATCGGGGAGCAGCGCGGCGTCAAGATAGGCGTTCGTTCCCTTCGCGTCGATGCCGGGGACATAGCGCAGCCAGGTGAACTCCTGGCTGTTGGAAGCCTCCAGCATCGGGAAAAAGAGATAGAGGTTGGGCGCGTTGTAGGTCAGCCGGTCGTAATACTGGTTCATCGACTGATTGGCATACACCGACAGCGCGTCGAAAAACGGCCTGCCCGCCACAAGCGCCGGCAGCATCGTGACCAGATACGAAGCGAAGAACACCCCCGCGTGGCGCGGCTTATACTTTTTGTGGATCAGCCCCAGCAGCACCACGGGGAAGAAGAAGATGGTCTGCAGCTTGAAGGCGAAGGCGATCGCCAGCGACGCGGCGGACCAGCCGGGCCGGTCTGTCTCCAGCAGGTACAGGCTCATCACGATGAAGAACACGTAGACCGAGTCGCACTGCCCCCAGCACGCGCCGTCCAGCAGCACGGTCGGCAGCGCCATCACGATCAGCAGCACCGGCAGCGCCGCGCGCTCCCCGCCAAAGCGCCGCGCCGCGCGCATCATCGCCAGCGCCAGCAGATAGTCAAACACCATCGTCAGCAGCTTGATCAGGTACAGATCGTGCAGCGGGGTCTTGGCAATCAGCAGCAGCGCGTACTGGTAGAGCAGGTTGTAGTCGCCCACATTTTTCGCCAGCATGGAAAAGCCGCCCTCGCGGAACATCTGCGTCCAGCCCGAAAGGAAGTAGGTATAATCCGCCGCCACATAGTCGAGCATGCTCACCCGCGCAAGCATCGTCAGCGCGGCAAACGCGCCGACGAACGCGAGCGTGCCCGCGGACGGGCGCTCCAGGCGCGCGTAGGCCGCCATCGTGCCGCCGTACACCAGCGCAAACAGCGCGGAGAGCGCCAGCGTCTGCCCGATTGAGGAGGCATATTGAAGCGTCGCGCGCATGAGCGCCGTCTGCACGGCAAAGAGCAGCAGCGTCATGCCGGGCACCAGGATCAGCCGGCTCACGCGGGGCTGCGTGTTGCGTTCCATGGATCAGTCTCCTTTGGCGTTATGGATTCTTTGATTATAGCACACTTTCCGCCCGCGCTCAACGCCTGCGCGGCGCGCAAAACTGGCATGGTCATTTTCTTGCAAACTGGCCATTTACTCCATGCCAGTTTGTGCTATAATACGCTCATTCTCATCGATCATTCAACGGAAGGGGTCTTCATCATGACCAGCAATCGCAACAAAACGTTCCGCATCTGCTTCATTGGCCTGATGGCCGCCATCGTCTTTGTGGTCAACTACCTGCGCATCCCGTTCATGGGCACCCAGCTGCACATGACCAACGCGCTGTGCGTGCTGTGCGGCCTGCTCTTTGGCCCGGGCGCGGGCTTCCTGGCGGCGGGCCTCGGCTCCGGCCTGTACGATATCGTGGCCGGCTGGGGCGCGGAGTGCGTGATCACCTTCATCAACAAGGGCGTCATCGCGCTGGTCGCCGGCCTGATCGCCTACGGCGCCGCCCGCAAGGACGCGCCCACCGGCGCGGATCACGCGCGCGTCGTCCTCGGCTCCGTGCTGGGCGCGCTTTCCTACGTCGCGCTGTACATGCTCAAGACGTTCGTGTTCGGCCAGCTGGTGGACGGCCTGACCTTTGACGCCGTCGTCGCCAAGATGCTCACCAAGCTGCCCGGCAGCCTGATGAACGCCGTCTTCGCCTTCATCGTCGCGCCGGTCCTGCTGAGCGCGCTGCGTCCGGCGCTCAAGAAGGCCGGCCTGTACGAGAAGCTGTAATCCCGCTATATCCCGTCCCCCGCGCCGATCTTCCTGGCCCGCTTCCAAAGCGGGTCTTTTTTGGTGACGACGCGTTCGCATCGCTCGCCGCGTTCGCACAGCGTCAGCGTGATGCGCCCCGGCGCGATCTGCGGATGGCGCAGCACGCGCGCGGCGCAGGGCTGCGCGCTCTGCCGCGTCAGCGCCAGATAGGCGAACTTCTCGTCCTCATACGGTGCCTGGCCGCCCTTGAGCGCCTTGTGCAGCCGCGTGCGCTGCACGCGCACGGCGAAGTGGCACCAGTCGCCCGCCGCCATGGGGCAGCGCGCGCTGCCCGCCGGGCAGGGCGCGGCCACCTGCGCGCCCGCCTCCAGCAGCGCCGCGCGCACGGCGGCCAGATTCGCAAAGCCCTGCGGCGTGCCCGGCTCGATGAGCAGCAGCTGCTGCTCCGCCGCGTCCCACAGCCTGCGGGCGACGGCCAGCCGTTCCCGCTCGGCCAGCTCGCCGAGCATGTAGCCCTCGATCACCAGGTCGGCCCGCGGCAGCGGCGCGGGCGCGGTGAGGTCGGCCTCCGCCCAGCGCGCGCAGGCAAGCGCCTCGCCGCCCGCGCGCATGAGCGTCCGCCCCACCTCGCGCATGGCGGCCTCCCGCTCCAGGCAGGTCACCTTCGCAAGCGAAAGCAGGCTATCCGCCGCCCAGGCGGCTGCGCCGGTGCCCGCGCCGCAGTCCAGCAGCGTGCGCGGCGCGATGTTCGCCGCCGCCAGCGCCTGCGCAAGCGCCGCCTGCGCCGCGGCATAGGTCGCCGGCATGCGCGCCGCGGCGTAGGCCACGGCCTCGCTTTTCTCCGTCAGCAGGCGGCTGCCCGTGCCGGTGCGCGTGCGGTAGGCCTCGCTGACGGCGCGGGCGTCGCGCTCCAGGCGCGCGGCATCCTGCTCCGCCGCGAGGGTATCCAGCGCTGCGCTCAGCGCCGATGGGAATTGTGCCATGTCACCGCCCCGCCTCTCTGCGCATGTCCGCCTCCACGCGCGGCATCACGTCCTTGCCGCGGGAGACCAGCGCGTCATAGCGCCGCACGGCCACGCTGCCGTCCGGCGTGAGATCGTATTCCGTCGAGCGGCCGTCCACCGGATCGTGCACCAGATACACCCACAGCGCCGCGCCCTCCTGCGCAAGCGCCGCGCGCAGCACGGCGAGGATGGCCTCCAGCTTTTCCCCCGAAAGCCCGTGCGTCTGCACATAGGTGGACACAACGCGCCGCCCCGAAAAATCGTACGCCTTGCGCCCGAGCATGGCCAGCGCCGGCGCCGGGTCGCCCGCGTCGCGCAGGTGCATGCCCTCGCGCTCCAGCCAGCCCTCGTTAAGCCCCAGCCGCACCGCCTGCGCCCTCGCCCAGGCGACCTCCTCCGGCGGGATCTTTGTGCTGCGCAGGGCGATCGTGTCCAGATACAGCGCCGTGACAGCCAGCGCGGCGTCCTCGTCCGTCACAGGCACGCCCGCCTCCTGCAAAAGGCCCAGCGCCATCCGCGCGCACGCGCCGCTTGGCTCGATCCGCACCCAGGGATAGGGCAGCGTCTCCAGCGTGGGATGGTGATCGAGGCAGGCGAGCACGCGCCCCGGGTGCAGCGGCTGGTGGTGATCCACGAGGATCAGCCCGTCCTCCGGGCGCGTCTGTCCGTCCAGGCGCTCCGGCTCCACGCCGAAGCGGGGCATCACCCGGCGGCTCTGCGCGTCGGCCTGCGTGGGCAGCACCACCTGCGCGGGGATGCTCCACGCGCCCAGCAGCCGCCGCATCAGCACGCAGGACGCCACGGAATCGACGTCCGGCGCGTCGTGCCCGGTGATCACCAGGCGGCGCTGCGCGGCCTCCCGCGCAAGCAGCGCGCGCAGAGAACGAAGGCTCTCGGTCATGGCGTTCTTCCTTTCCGGATAAGACCGCAAAAAGCAAGCGAACCTGCGCCCGCTTGCCAATTGTTCGTGATCAGTACGCCGTCGTCCACGCCGTCGGATAGCCCGCCACCGCGGTGACGCCGGTGCTGCGGTACTGCTTTTCCAGCTTGGCGTTCAATTCCAGCAGGCGCGAGACGAGCGCCTCGCTGCCCGCCTCGTCCTTGGGCGTAGGCTTGAAGTCGTTGACCTTCTCCTGCGAGGAGATCGAGCAGGGCACGATGCGGAAGCCCTCATTGCTGACCGTGCCGTCCGCCGCGACGCGGAAGCGCTGCTGGAAGACGAAGGTGTCCATGTCGTCGGGCCTCGTGTTGCCTGCGAAGGAGAAATTGCCCAGCGAGTAGCAGATGTACTTGCCCTTGTATTCCTCGATGGGGTTCATCCGGTGGCTGTGGTGGCCGAGCACCAGATCCGCGCCGGCGTCGATCGTCGCGCGGCCCAGCGGCACCTGGCGCTCGTTGGGCAGGTAGTCCTTCTCCTCGCCCCAGTGGTAGGAGACGATCACCAGCTGGCAGCCCGCGTCGCGCAGCGCCCTGATGTCGCCCTCGATGGAGGCGTAGATGTTCTTGTAATTGCCGTTGAACGTCTGATAGGAGAGCATGCCGATGGACACGCCCGTGTCCGTCGTGTACACCGTGCCGCCCAGGTGGCCGCTGTATGCGATGCCCGCGTCCCCGAGCGTGCGGCAGGTGTCTGCATAGCCCTGCTCGCCGTGATCCATGATGTGGTTGTTCTCCAGCGACACGGCCTCCACGC
>JBJEYK010000056.1:0-1996 GCA_051886775.1 Candidatus Ventricola sp.
TCGAGGATTATCTGCTGGGCGTCGTGCCGTATGAGATGGGCGATTCCTTCCCGCTTGAGGCGCTCAAGGCGCAGGCCATCGCCGCGCGCACCTACGCGCTGCGCAAAAGCGGCTCCCCGGGCGATTACGATGTTGAGGATACGACCAACGATCAGGCGTACAGGGGGCGTTCGTCCAGCAGCCCGCTGTCTGAGCAGGCCGTGCGGGAGACGGAAGGCCTGTGCGGCGTATATCGCGGAGAGCTGGCCTGGTGCTATTATTCCGCCAGCAACGGCGGGCAAACGGAGCTGGGACAGCATGTCTGGCCCACGGATGACCCGGACGATTACGCCTACATGGACATGCGCGACGACCCCTACGACTACGAGAACGACGCCAGCGTCGTCAAGCGCTATACGCTGGCCAAGAAGCCGGGCGACAAGGGCGTCGGGACGGCGCTGCACAGCGCGCTGGTGGCCGCGCTTGCGCCGCAGCTGACCGCGCTGGGCTATGAGGCCGACGACGCGCTCGTCCGCTTCGACGAGATTGTGCGGCTGGAAGCGACGCAGCCCAAATACGACGAGCCGTCCCGGCTGATGACCCGGCTGGAATTTACGCTGAAGCTGTCTGTGCGCTCCTGCACGTTCAGCGACACCGGTGCGCCCGTCTCTTTGGCTGCGCCCTCGCCGGACGCCTCGCCAAGCCCTACGCCCGCTCCGACAGCCACACCGGCCTACTCGCCGTACACCCGGCTGAAGGACGCCTTCGTCGTGTCGCTGCCCATCTTCCCGGAGGCGGAGCAGGCCATGGGGCTGAGCATCAACGTCTATCAGAACGAGCTGATCACCGTTCTGGATATTGGCTCCGCCTATATGATTGAATCCCGCCGCTTTGGGCATGGCGTGGGCATGAGCCAGCGCGGCGCGCAGCAGATGGCCCAGAAGCACGGGAAGACGTATCTGGAGATCCTTGCGTTCTATTACCCGGGCATGGAGCTTGGCCGGCTCAAGGCGGACACAAGGCCGCTTCCCACGGTCGACCTGTCGCTGATGGCCACGCCCGCGCCTACGCCGTCGCCGACGCCGCGGCCTACGCTGATGCCCGTGAGCAGGGACAATCTGCCGCGCGGCGCGTACGTCGCCACGGTCAGCAATATCAGCGAGGATTCCACGCTCAATCTGCGCGCGTCGCCCAGCCTGTCCTCGGAGGTCGTGCGCAGGCTGTACAAGGATCAGGAGCTGATCGTGCTCAAGGCCACGAAGGACGGCTGGGCGCACGTGAAAACCGATGTCGTCGAGGGCTATGTGCGCAGCGAATATCTGCAGACAGCCGGTAAATAAACCCCAGCCCGTCAGTGCCGTGCAAAGCGCAGCTTGTTTTGGGTAAATTTTTCACAAATTGCGTTTTCTTTGGAAAAACAAAGGGGAAAGACTTGAAAAACGTACAGCTTTTGGGTACAATAAGGTAGGGTTTATCCCATGTCAACACCATTGACAAACAGATTAGGAGGAGATTTCCAATGGTTAAAGTTGCGATTAACGGTTTCGGTCGCATTGGCCGTCTGGCCTTCCGTCAGATGTTCGACGCCGAGGGCTATGAGGTTGTCGCGATCAACGATCTGACCAGCCCGAAGATGCTCGCGCACCTGCTCAAGTACGACACCGCGCAGGGCCCGTATGTTCACAAGGATTCCGTCTCCTACAAGGAGCCGGTTTTCGAAGAGGATGGCAAGACCGTGAAGGTTCCCGGCTCCATCACCGTCGAGGGCAAGGAGATCACCATCTACGCCAAGCCGAAGGCGAACGAGCTGCCGTGGGGCGAGCTGGATGTTGACGTCGTGCTCGAGTGCACCGGCTTCTACACCAGCAAGGCCAAGGCGATGGCTCACATCGAGGCTGGCGCCAAGAAGGTCGTCATTTCCGCTCCGGCTGGCAATGATCTGCCGACCATCGTGTTCTCCGTGAACGAGAATACGCTGACCGCCGAGGACAAGATCATTTCTGCTGCGTCCTGCACC
>JBJEYK010000057.1:0-1989 GCA_051886775.1 Candidatus Ventricola sp.
GGCGATTCGCGCACGCCGGTGATCTTTCTGGCGCTGGCCTCCGTGCTCAACGGCACGCTGGACGCAGTGTTCATCGCGCTGTGCGGCTGGGGCGTGGCGGGCGCGGCGCTGGCGACGGTGATCGCCCAGGGCGTGAGCGTGCTGCTGTGCGCGCTGTACATCCGCCGGCGGGTGCCGCTGCTGCGCTTTGCCCCGGGGGAGCTGCGCGTCGACCGCGCGCTGCTGCGCGAGACGATCGACAGCGGCGTGATCACCGCCCTGCAGCAGGCCTGCCAGCCGGTGGGCAAGGTGCTCATTCAGAGCGTGATCAATGCGCAGGGCGTGGCGGTCATCGCCGCGTTCAACGCGGTCAGCCGCGTGGACGACTTCGCCTGCATCCCGGAGCAGAGCATCTCCTCGGCCATGATGACCTGCGTGGCGCAAAACCGCGGCGCGGGGCAATCCCGGCGCGTGCGCGAGACGCTCAAGACCGGCATGCGCCTGGAGCTTTGCTACGGCGTGGGGATTCTCACGCTGGTGCAGCTGGTCAAGACGCCGGTGATGCGCCTGTTCGCCGCGCAGGACAGCGTGCAGATGGTGGCAATGGGTGTGGACTACCTGACCCTGATGGCCTTTTTCTACGTCCTGCCCGGCCTGACCAACGGCATCCAGGGCTTCTTCCGCGGCATGGGGGAGATGCGCACGACGCTGGCGGGCACATTCATCCAGATCTCGGTGCGTGCGGCGGTGGTGTGCGTGCTGGTGCCGCGCGTGGGCATCTCCGGCGCGGCGGTGGCCTGCGCCGTGGGCTGGTGCTGCATGCTGGTCTATGCGTTTTTCCGCTATCGTACGGTTCGCGGGCGGATCTAGGCATCCGCCGTCTGCGCGCCGCGATGTGCAAAAGCGATGCCCGAGGACAGCGCGCATCCTTCTGGCCGCGGCGGAGCGAACGGCCCTTTGTATGGCGCTGCCCAACCATTCCCACCGTCTGCCAGCGCATAATCCGCGCAGCGTCTCCCATACTAGGGGAGCCGAAAGAAAGTGAGAAGGAGGCAGCATTTCGTGCGAGCAACGGGAATTGTGCGAAGGATCGACGAACTGGGCCGTGTGGTGATTCCAAAGGAAATCCGGCGGACGCTGCGCATCCGGGAGGGCGACCCGCTTGAAATCTACACCGATAAGGATGGAGAGGTCATTCTCAAGAAGTATTCGCCGATCGGCGAGATTTCAAACTTTGCAAAGGACTATACCGAATCGCTCTTTCGCTCTCTGGGGCACATTGCCTGCATCACCGACAAGGACATGATCGTCTCCGCCAGCGGCGTGTCACGCAAGGAGCTGTGGGAAAAGCCCATCAGCCGCGATCTGGAGCAGGCGATTCAGAGCCGGCAGGTCGTCACGGCCAACCGCGGCAGCGGCACGCGCCTGGTGCCTGTGACCAGCGAGGAGGACGCGCAGGCCTATACCGCTCAGGTCATCTGCCCGATCATCGCGGACGGCGAGTCCATCGGCGCGGTGGTGCTGCTCTCGCGGGAGCCGGCGGCCAGGATGGGCGACACCGAGCTGAAGGTCGCGGAGACGACAGCGAGCATCGTCGGCAGGCAGATGGAGCAATAACCGGCAGGGCTGCCGCAGCGCAGGCGCTTTGCGCGCGGAGCCGTTATCCGCGAACGGAACGGAGATTCGGATGAAAAAGATCTTGACAAATCCTGACGGTATGCTATAATATACTCTGCTTGGCGGCTTGTGCCGCCATCGGGGTGTAGCGCAGCTTGGTAGCGTGCTTGAATGGGGTTCAAGAGGCCGCGAGTTCGAATCTCGCCACTCCGACCATACGAAAACACCTGATTTCATCGACGAAATCAGGTGTTTTTGTTTATTCGGCAGAATGACCGGCTCAGCCCGGCGAATTTCCTTTGGACGACAAAAAACCTGAAAGCAAATGCTTTCAGGCTTGGTGCACCATCAGGGGCTCGAACCCGGGACACCCTGATTAAGAGTCAGGTGCTC
>JBJEYK010000058.1:0-9476 GCA_051886775.1 Candidatus Ventricola sp.
GCAGGCCGTCGTGGACATGATGCAGGGCGGCCGCTTCGGCAAGAGCGGCGCGCGCGTGCTCATTGAGGAGTGCATGGTGGGCCGCGAGGTGACCGTACTGTGCTTCACCGACGGCAAGACCATCGTGCCGATGCCCGCCAGCCAGGATCACAAGCGCGTGTACGATCAGGACGAGGGGCCGAACACCGGCGGCATGGGCGCGTTTGCCCCCAGCCCGCTGTACACGCCCGAGCTTGCGCAGCGCACGATGGACGAGATCCTGCTGCCGACGCTGCGGGCGATGAATGCCGAGGGCTTCACCTTCAAGGGCGTGCTCTACGTCGGCCTGATGCTCACCGCCGGGGGGCCGAAGGTCGTGGAATACAACGCTCGCTTCGGCGACCCGGAGACGCAGGCCGTGCTGCCGCTGCTGGAGAGCGACCTGATGGAGATCATGCTCTCCGTGCGGGAGCAGCGCCTTGGCGGCCTGGACATCCGCTGGCGCAGCCAGAGCGCCGCGTGCATCGTGCTGGCCAGCGGCGGTTATCCGGGCAAGTACGAGGGCGGCAAGGCGATCACGGGGCTGGAGGCGGCTGAGGCGCTGGGCGCGACGGTCTATCACGCGGGCACAAGGCGCGAGGGCGACGCCTTCGTCACCGCGGGCGGCCGTGTGCTGGGCGTGACGGCGCTGGGCGACACGCTGCGCGAGGCGGTCGATCACGCGTATGCCGCCGCCCGGTGCGTGTACTTCGACGATATGCACATGCGTACAGATATCGGCAGCCGCGACATCTGACAGGCTGCCGGTCCTGCGGATTTGATATGAAGGGGCTGCGGCCCCTTCAACCATCCCCGGGGACTGCTGCGTGCTTTGTTGATGCTCTGAAGGCGGGGTTTTGGAACCTCGCCTTGTTGCGTGCTGGGAGCGGTTGTGTTAAAATGAAGAGCATTCAGGCATACTGCGCTTGAAAAACCTTATGCCAATGGGCGAATGGAGCGATACAGAATGAAGTTTTCCGGCAGCTATGTGGCGCTGGTCACGCCGTTTCACGCGGACGGCAGCGTCCATTTTGAAAAACTGCGCGAGCTTGCGGCCTGGCACGTCGAGCAGGGCACGGACGGCATCGTCGTGCTGGGCACGACGGGCGAATCCAGCACGATGAGCCACGAGGAGGACGACGCCGTCGCCCGCTGCGTGCTCGAGACGGTGAATGGCCGCATCCCGGTCATCTGCGGCGCTGGCTCCAACAGCACGCAGACCCAGCTGGAGAAGAGCCGCAAGTACCACGACATGGGCGCGGACGGTCTGCTGCTGATCACCCCGTACTACAACAAGGCCAACGACGAGGGCATGTATCGCCACTTCGCCACCGTGGCCGACGCGGTGGACACGCCGGTCATCCTCTACAACGTGCCGGGGCGCACGGGCTGCGCGATCTCCCCGGCGTGCTGCGCGCGCCTGGCCGCGCACCCGAACATCGCGGGCATCAAGGAGGCCAGCGGCTCCATCAGCTACGCGGCGCAGATCGCTCACCTGATCGGCGAGGACTTCTGCATGTTCTCCGGCAACGACGACATGATCGTGCCCATGATGAGCCTGGGCGCGTGCGGCGTGATCTCCGTGTGGGCGAACATCTGCCCCCGGCAGAGCCATGAGCTGGTGGCGGCGTTCGCCGCGGGCGACGTCGCCCGGGCGCGGGACATTCAGCTGAAGTATCTCACGCTGATCAACGCGCTGTTCTGCGAGGTCAACCCGATCCCGATCAAGGAAGCGATGAACCAGCTGGGGATGGAGGTGGGCGGCTATCGCCTGCCGCTGTGCGGAATCAGCGAGGCCGGCAGGGCGCGCGTGCGCAGCGCGCTGGAGGTGCTCGCATGAGGATTGCGGTGATCGGCAACGGCAGAATGGGCCGGATGATCGACACGGTGTGCGCGCAGGAGGGCATCGTGCAGGTGGCGGGCTTTGTCGGCCCGGGCGCGTGCGCGTCGCTGGACGAAATCACGGACATCGACGCGGCGGTCGACTTCTCCTACCCCGGCAGCCTGACCATGCTGCTGGAGAGCGCCGTGCGGCGGCGTCTGCCGCTGGTCATCGGCACGACCGGGCTGTCGGACGCGCAGGGGGAGCAGATCCGCTCGGCCAGCGCGCAGATTCCCATCGTCTGGGCGGACAACTTTTCCGTGGGCGTGACGGTGCTGCGCCGGCTGACGCGCACGGCGGCTGAGGCGCTGGGCGACGCGTTTGACGTGGAGATCGTGGAGACGCACCACAGCAAGAAGGCCGACGCGCCCAGCGGCACCGCGAAGATGCTGCTGCGCGCCGTCGACCCGGCGGGGGAGCGGCCCGTGTGCTATGGCCGCGAGGGACGCCCCGGCTCGCGCGGGCGCGAGATTGGCGTGCATGCGCTGCGCGGCGGCACGGTCGCCGGGGAGCACAGCGTGCGCTTCTTCGGCCAGCTCGAGGAGCTGGAGCTGCGCCACCGCGCCGACAGCCGCGAGATCTTCGCGCGCGGCGCATTGCAGGCGGCGGCGTTTGCCGCGGCGGCCGGGCCGGGACTCTACGACATGGAAGATGTGCTCTTTGGAGGGAAATAATATGGACGCTTATCAGATCATCGAGACCATCCGCAGCGCGAAGAAGAAGACGCCGGTCAAGGCGTACATCCGCGCGACCAGGCCGCTGACGTTTGCAAACTGCCATGTGTTTACCGGCGCGGACACAATCGTCATGGGCGATTACGAGGACATCGCGCCCGTGCTGGAGCAGAATCGCGACGCGATCGAGGATGTGGTGATCGAAAACGACCGCCGCAACAGCGCGCTGCCACTGCTCGATCTCAAGCGCGTCAACGCGCGCATCGAGCCGGGCGCGATCATCCGCGACCAGGTGGACATCGGCGACGGCGCGGTGATCATGATGGGCGCGATCCTCAACATCGGCGCGGTGGTCGGCGCGGGCACGATGATCGACATGGGGGCGGTGCTTGGCGGGCGCGCCATCGTCGGCAGGCACAGCCATGTCGGCGCGGGCGCGGTGCTCGCGGGCGTGGTGGAGCCGCCCAGCGCGACGCCGGTGACCGTGGGCGACAACGTGCTCATCGGCGCAAACGCGGTGATCATCGAGGGCGTGCGCGTGGGCGACGGCGCGGTTGTCGCGGCGGGCGCAGTGGTGACGCAGGACGTGCCGGCGGGCGCGGTGGTGGCGGGCGTGCCGGCGCGCGTGATCAAGATGCGTGACGAGAAGACCGACGGCAAGACCGAGCTGATCGACGCGCTGCGGGAGCTGTGAGCCGCCGCACGCCTGATCCGAAGGAGCGACACATGAATCGCAGACGAAACCTCCTGCTTACCGCGGGCGCGATTGTGCTGGCGCTGCTGGCGCTGGCGCCGCTGGCGGGCGTGCTGTCCGGCGCGGCGCGCGGCGGGCAGGACGCGGAGCGCGTCGTGCGGATGCACGCGATGATGGACGAATACACGGCAAACGCGCCGGACATCCCCGTCGGCCCGATGATGGACATCGAGGACGCCTGGGCCATCGAGGACACGCGCGAGGAGGCGGCGCAGCCGCTGGTCACGGCCATGCAAAACGGCGGCGACGTGCTGGGCTTTGATGCGCAGAGCAATACGTTCTACTGCACTGTGGGCATGGAGGGCGACTGGCCCGAGCTGGCGCTGACGGCGCAGCGCGCCGCGGACGCGCAGGGGCTGCGCCTTTCATGGATCGACGACTACACCTACGACAGTCGGGAGGACGCGGTGGCCGGGGGCTGCCGCTATGAATTGCTGGCCTGGACCGACACGCAGTACGCATATATCGGCGTGGTGTTCACCGGGCTGCCGATCGTGACGCTGCATGTGGACGGCGGCGACGACGCGCTGACCGACGAATACGGCCCCGCCCGCCTGAGCGTCAGCGCACAGGGGTTTGATCCGGTGCATACGGCGGCGATGGTGCACCTGCGCGGCGGCGGCCCGCTCAAGGAATACGACAAGTACTCCTTCCGGGTGGAGCTGCATGCGCTGGACGCCTCCGGCGACAGGCAGCAGGCGGCAAGCCTGCTGGGCATGCCTGCCGACACGGACTGGCTGCTGCTGGCCAACGCCACGGACAGCACCTGCGCGCGCAACGAGCTGGCCTTCAGCCTCTGGCGCGACTGGAGCGAGGAGGGCATCGCGCGGCTGGAGAGCCGGCTGGTCGAGGTCTTCCTGGACGACGAGTATTTCGGCGTGTATCAGGCGATGCAGCGCATCGATCCCGAGCGGGAGCTTGCGCGCTTGGGCGGCGATCCGTCGGCGGGCGTCGTGGCCCGCGTGATCAAGATCGGCCATGTGGGCGAGCGTCCCGTGCTCGACCTGCAGGAGCGGCTTGCCTATGTGGCGGAGCTGCGATGCAAACCCGACGGGCTGACCGATCAGCAGGCGCTTGCGGTGCTTGAGCCGTATTACCAGATGAACGACGGCAGCCTCGACAACGCGGCGTTCGACGCGATGTGCCGCGCGCACACCGATGTGCGGGAGATGATCAGCTTCTTCCTGTTTGTGCAGGCGGCGGGGCTGGGGCATGACAACGCGTTCAACAACGTGTATATGTGGGCTGTGAAACAGGACGGCGGCTATCGCTTCGCGCTCTCCCCCTGGGATATGGACATGGCGTTCATGAGGCATCCGGGCGACCTGATCAACATGTATTTCCCGCAGGCGGTGCGGATGCTCGGCCAGGACGTGGCCGGGAGCCGCGGCACGCTCTGGGCAATCTGGAACGACAAGCGCTCAGGCATCCTCTCCGACGACGCGATCTATCAGCGCGTGCATGCGCTGGAGGCATTGCTCAACGACTCCGGCGCGTATGCGCGCGAATCGGAGCGCTGGCTGGGCGGCGCGGTGCAGGCCAATCTGACGGAGATTTCGGCGTTTGCGGTGGAGCACCTGTCGGTGGTGGACAATTTCCTGCTGGAGACCTGGCCGCTGGAGCCGTGAAACCATTTCCGCGCCGTGCGTGGAGAAAGGCAGCTATGAATCGCAGAAGAAACCTGATGGCGGCGCTGCTGGCAGCGCTGGTAATGCTGGGCGCGCTGTGGCCGCTGTGCCAGCGGATGAGCGACGCGGCGGCGCACAGCGCGGTGAGCGAAAAGCAGCGCGTGCTGGCGCAGGCGCAGGAGGCGCACGAGGCGCAGGCGGCGGGCAGCGCGGTGCAGCCGATCATGGAGATGGAGGAGGCCTGGGCCATCGAGGACGCGCGCGAGGCGGCACAGGAGCCGCTGGTCACGGCGATGACCCGGGATGGCCAGGCGCTGGGCTATGACGCGCAGAGCCGGACGTTTTACTGCACGCTGGGCGAGGCCGCGGAGGAATGGCCCGCGCTTTCACTGAGCGCGACCGGCGCGAAGGGCGTGCAGGTGGCTTGGATCGACGATTACAGCTATGATTTCCCCGCGGACGCGGTGGCCGAGGGCTGGCGCTATGAGCTGCTGGCCTACACCGACGCGCAGGTCGAGTACATCGGCGTGGTGTTCACCGCTCTGCCGATCGTCACGCTGCACGCCCAGGAGACCATTGGGGAGAGCTATGTGCCGGCGAGGATGACGCTGTCCGCAGGAGACGGGGAAGCGCTCGACAGCGCGGCGCTGGTGCACACGCGCGGCGGCGGCTACCCGCAGCAGTATGACAAGCTGTCCTATCGCGTGGAGCTGGTCGGCATGAGCCGGAAGGGTCACGCCGCCACGCGCAGCGAGAGCCTGCTGGGCATGGAGGCGGACTCGGACTGGCTGCTCATCGCCAACGTGGCCGACGAGACGCGCGTGCTCAATCACCTGGCCTGGGATCTCTGGCGGCGCTGGAACCCGGACGGCGACGCGTTTGGCCTGCTGGAGAGCCGGATGGTCGAGGTGTTCGTGGATGACGAATACATGGGGCTGTATCAGCTGATGCAGCGCGTGGACGCGCAGCGGGAGCTTGCGCGCATGGGCGGCAATACGGATACGGACGTGTGCATGCGCGTGATCACGGAGATGAACATCGAGAGTCGGCCCTATGTCGACCTGCGGCAGGAATGCGGCGTGATTGCGGAGCTGCGCAGCAGGCCCAGGCACATGACGGATAAGGCCGCCATGGCTGTGCTGGAGCCGTTTTTCCGGATGAACGCGGATACTGGCTCGGACTACGGCTATGACGACGAGGAATTTGCGCGCGTCGCGCTGGAGAGCGCGGATATCCCCGCGCTGATGAGCTACTTCGCCTTTGCGCAGGCGGCGAGCTTCGGCTATGACAACGTGTTCAACAACGTCTATCTCTGGGCGATGCGGCGGGACGGGCAGACGCTGTTCTATATGTCTCCCTGGGACATGGACTGTGTATTCCGGCCGGTGTTCACCGACCGCGAGACGGGCATCAACCTCTGGCAGGCGCAGCTCGTGCGGATGCTGAGCCAGGATGTGGGCGGCTGCCGCGCGGCGCTCTGGGCCATCTGGCGGGAGAAGACCGCGTGGATGACCGACGACTGGATCTATCAGTGGTTCACGGGCATGGAGGAGGCGATGAACGCCTCCGGCGCGTACCGGCGCGACATGCTCAAGTGGACGGGCGAGGAGAAGCAGCTCAACCTGGCGGGCTATGCGGCCTACATGATCAGCCACAGGGATCTGGTGACATTCACCATGAGCGAGATGTGGCCCGAGCAGGAATGAGCGAACGCGGCGCGCCGGACGCGGAAGAACGGCTGGACCGACGCGTGCACCGATGATGATTCTGAGAATGCCCGGAGCTGCCGCCGCGGGATGCACATCCGGCGCAGAAGGGGATGGATGAATCGCAGAAGGAACACATTCGGGTGTCCTTTGCAGGAAGGCGGTTGATTTTGATGGTGCGTGCTGTAAGGCTGAGGCTGATGCTGGCGATGCTGGCGCTGATGCTGGCGCTGGCGCTGACGGTGATTCTTGGCTCGACCTTTGCTCCGGTGGCAGCGCCGTGCCCGGAGGACATCGAGACGATCTGGGCGATCGAGGATGCCCGCGCGGTGAGCGAGGGGCCGCTGGTGACTGCGCTGGACAACAACGGCGTGCCGCTGGCCTACGACCGGGAGACGAATACGTTCTACTGCTCGCTGGGGCTGGACAACGACGAGCAATGGCCCGACATACACCTGACTGCGCCCGGCGCAGAGGGTGTATCGCTGCTGTTTGCCGATGATTTCACCTATGACAGCTGTGCCGATGCCGTGGCCATGGGCAATGTATACAGCCTGCTGGCGTATACGCAGGAGGAATACGCGTATGCCAATCTGGTCTTTACGGGGCTGCCGCTGCTGAGCCTGACGGCTGAGGGGGAGATTACCCGGGAGGACACGCCGGCATATGTCGAGATCGGCGCATACGGGGAGGAGGCTGTCCGCGCGAACGCGCGCGTGCACCTTCGCGGCTGGTCGTCGCAGATGAAGCAGGGATACCGGGTGGAATACACGCGCGGCAGCGGCGGAAAAAAGGTAGCCCTGCAGACGCCCGGCATTGGCCAGACGGACACCCTGGTGCTGCTGCCGATGGCCTCGGATCGCTCGCTGATGCGCGACAGGCTGAGCTGGACGCTTTACGATGAGATGCTCGGCGAAGAGACGCGCTTTGCGGCGCGGCCCTGTGCGTATGTCGAGCTGATACTTGACGGGCGGTATGCAGGGGTGTACCTGCTGATGAAGCCGTTCGACATGGAGGAGGAGCTGCTGCGCATGGGCGGCAGCCATGCGCAGCTCGACGGCGTGTACCGCAGCTGCATCACCTTCCTGGTGGGCAAGGAGGAGACGATCACCGAGCATCCGTATGGGGACAGTCTCGGATTCCGGAGGTATTACGAGGCTGCGGGGAGCGTTCCGTTTCAGGCGCTGGACGACTTCAAGGCGCTGATTGAACAGGAGGATGACGAGGCATTCTGCGCGCAGGCGCTGGCTCAGCTCGACATCGAGAGCATGCTCCGCATGACGCTGCTCCTGCAGGCGGGCGGCATGACGGACAACGTGTTCAACAACATGTTCATCTGGGCCGAATGGACACAGGCGGGCTACATCTATCACTTCATCCCGTGGGATATGGATATGAGCTGGGGAATGCGGGAGGAGGAGATCGGGCAGCAGTACGAATACTGGCTGCATTTCCCGCAGGCGGATCGCCTGCTCAATCTGAACCCGGGCGGCCAGCTTCGCAGCACGCTTGCCGGGATGTGGGCGCAGCTGCGCGCAGATGTGTTCAGCGAGGCGCATATCGAGGCGCTGCTGACGCAGTTTGCCCACGAGCTGAACGACTCCGGCGCGATGCTGCGCAACGCGGAGCGCTGGGAGACAGAGACCTATGCGGCGGACGGTCAGGATATCCTGGATTTCGCGAATATCCGCTTTGCGCTGCTGGATGAGACGATCGAAAGGCTGAGTGAGCCTGATGCGCCACGCGCGCTTTTCCTGGAGCGGACGGGATGGAAAGACAAGAGCAATCCGATCGAGTGGGCGGATGACGGCGGGACGCAGGAGGGCATGTAACAGATCGCTGCGCCGTGCGCCGCCGACGCGAAGTGCAGAGGCGGTATGGCAGGCGCAAACCGCGAAAAAATGAATGTGTGCGGCAAAAAATGCGCGTTTTTCGATTGACAGACGGCGGCGGAGATGGTATGATAACGGTGTTTGCTGTGCAGACCTCCGTAGGGGAGGACTGCCCGGAGGACGATGAAAGGAAGATCGAATTGATGAATCAAGCTCTTGCCGACGTTGACCGAAGAGTGGTCGGCACCAAGCAGCTGCTCCGCGCGCTGGACGAGGGCCGCGTATCTCACGCCTATGTGGCGCAGGACGCCGATCTGCTGCTGACCAAGCGCGTGGTCGACCGCTGCTATGACATGAATATCCCCTGCACCCAGGTGGACACCATGGAAAAGCTGGGCCGCGCGTGCGGCATCGACGTCAAGGCGGCGGCAGCCGGCCTGCTGAAATAAGCGGCGGCAAGCAATACCGGCAGCCAACCGGCGTGCCGGCTCTTTTGGCGCGGAAGCGCCGTGAAGCGATATGGCCCCGCTCCAAGGGCGGGTTCATATAGATGAATCAGCAACAAGTGTTCCAAGATTTTGTAGAAGAAACATAGGAGGTGCTTCCATGCCTACGATCAACCAGTTGATCCGCAACGGAAGAAAAGCGATCGCTGCAAAGCCGACCGCGCCCATCCTGCAGAAGTGCCCGCAGAAGCGCGGTGTCTGCCTCTCGGTCAAGACCACCACGCCGAAGAAGCCGAACTCTGCGCTGCGTAAGATTGCCCGTGTTCGCCTGACCAACGGCGTCGAGGGTACCTGCTACATCCCCGGCATCGGCCACAACCTGCAGGAGCACTCCGTCGTGCTCATCCGCGGCGGCCGTGTCCGCGACCTGCCTGGCGTTCGTTACCACATCATCCGTGGCGCGCTGGACGCTGCCGGCGTGGCCAAGCGCATGCAGGCCCGCTCCAAGTACGGCGCGAAGCGCCCGAAGAAGTAAT
>JBJEYK010000059.1:0-9349 GCA_051886775.1 Candidatus Ventricola sp.
GCGATGAACGCGGCCATGGAGAAGGTGAGGATCTTGGGCAGCTCGCCCTTGCGCTTCACATACTCCTTGATGGTGGGCAGCACGCGCGCGCGGAACTTGCTCTGGCTGTTGAGCGCGATGGAGAGCAGCAGGTGGCGGTTGAACGGATTGGAGAAGCGCTCGAAGATCGCGGAAGCGAAGGCCTCCAGATCCTCCTTGGGCAGGTCGAGCGTGGGCATGATCTCGTTAAAGAGCGCCTGGCTCATGTAGGAGCGGGTCACCTCGTCGGCCATGCAGTCGCCCACGATCTCGTGGCCGGCCAGGTAGGCGCCCAGCACCATGGAGGTGTGCGCGCCGTTGAGCATGCGCACCTTGCGCAGCTTGTACGGGGAGACATCCTGGGTGAAGACGACGTTGCAGCCGGCCTTCTTGAAGGGCAGCTCGTCCTCGATCCAGGCCGGGCCCTCGATGACCCACAGGCCGAACGGCTCGGCGGTGTTGAGCATGTTGTCGCGGTAGCCCAGCTCCTCCCAGATGGCCTCGGCCTCGCCGCGCGGATAGCCGGTGACGATGCGGTCCACCAGCGTGGAGCAGAAGACGTTCTCCTCCTCAACCCACGCCTTGAACGCCTCGCCCAGGCCCCACTGGTCGGCGGTCTTGAGGCAGCACTCCTTGAGGTTGCGGCCATTGTAGTCGATCAGCTCGCAGGGCAGCAGGATGAAGCCGGTGCCCTTCGCGCCGCCGAAGGCGGTGAAGCGCTCGTAGAGCAGGCGGGTCAGCTTGCCGGGGAAGGAGGCCTGCGGCTTGTCGTCGAAGCTGTCCTTGCCGGTGTAGACGATGCCGGCCTCGGTGGTGTTGGAGATGATGAAGCGGATGTCGCGGTTGTGCGCCAGGGCGAGATAGCCCTCAAAGTCCGCATACGGGGACAGCGCGCGCTTGACGCACTGGATGATGCGGGTATCCTTCATGGCCTTGCCGTCGACCTGGCCGCGCAGGATCTGGGTGTACAGGCAGTCCTGCTCACTGAGCATGCCGATCATGCCGCGCTCGATGGGCTGCACGATGACCACGCCCGCGTCCATGCCGGCTGCCTCGTTGGCCTTGTCGATCATCCAGTCGCAGAAGGCGCGCAGGAAGCCGCCCTCGCCAAACTGGATCACGCGTTCGGTCTTCGGCGCGACGCCGCGCGCGGTCTTGAGGGAAGAGAGCGTCGAAGCATTGAGCTGAACCATGTGAAAAACCTCCCAATCAAAATGCCTACGGATGAATTGCATCAGCCAGGAACGCAACGCCGCCCGGAGCCGCGCGCATGCGTATCCATCATGGATGATTCTACACACAGTATAGCACCCCAATGAAGTACAGTCAAGATTCCGGCAAAAGTACGCGCATGATTTTGGTTGGGATGAATAAGTCATCCGACCACCGTTGAGCGCTTCACCTCGCCAAAATTCGACGCCGCCCGCGCCATTTTGGCTTGTCTGCGCCGGGCATCGGTGGTAGAATGAAGCAAGGACACCCTGTCACGGGAATACGATCAGCGGGAGGTACATTCCATGAAAAGACGCATCGGCATCCTGACCGCCGGCGGCGACTGCCCCGGCCTGAACGCCTGCATCCGCGGCGTGGCGCGCGCCAGCTACTCCCTCTTCGACACGGAGATCGTCGGCATTCAGGACGGCTACGCCGGCCTGATCGAGGGCAACTACCGCGAGATGAAGCAGAGCGACTTCTCCGGCATCCTCACCCTGGGCGGCACCATCCTGGGCACCCGCCGCACGCCGTTCAGCATGATGCGCGTCATCGAGGACGACCAGGTCGACAAGGTCAAGCAGATGAAGCAGAACTACAAGAAGATGAAGCTGGACTGCCTCGTCTGCCTGGGCGGCAACGGCACGCACAAGACGGCCAACCTGCTCTCCGAGGAGGGGCTGAACATCATCGGCCTGCCCAAGACGATCGACAACGACATCTGGGGCACGGACGTCACCTTCGGCTTCCACTCCGCCGTGGACATCGCCACCGATGTCATCGACCGCGTGCACACCACCGCCGCCAGCCACGGCCGCGTGATGGTCATCGAGATCATGGGCAACAAGGCCGGCTGGCTGACGCTCTACTCCGGCATGGCCGGCGGCGCGGACATCATCCTGCTGCCGGAGATCCCGTACGACCTGGACGTCGTCTGCGACGCGCTGCGCGACCGCGCCGAGCACGGCAAGTCCTTCTCCATCATCGCCGTCGCCGAGGGCGCGATGTCCGTGGAGGAGGCCAAGATGAAGAAGAAGGAGCGCGCCGCCTACCGCGCGGAGATCGGCTTCTCCGGCATCGCCAACTACCTGGCCAGGGCCATTCAGGAGAAGATGCCCGAGATCGAGGCGCGCGCCGTCATTCCGGGCCACATGCAGCGCGGCGGCTCCCCCAGCGCCTACGACCGCATGCTCTCCACCAACTTCGGCGTGCACGCCGCGCAGCTCATCGCCGGCGAGCAATACGGCCAGGCCGTGGGCATGATGAACAACGTCGTCTCCCACAATCCGCTGAGCACCGTCGCCGGCAAGACCAAGTTCGTCCCGCGCGACGGCCACGAGATCCGCGCCGCCCGCGCCATGGGCATCTCCCTGGGCGACAAGAATAAGGGAAAAGAGTAAGCCGTCCCTTCTTCAGAGCATGCTGCGGCATGCTCTTTTCTCGCGCTCGCCGGGGCGCAGAGCCATTGACAACGCTTCCCCTTCCATTATAGAATGAGGCTGTACTGGCGCGCCGGGCCGCCTCATCCGCTCCGGCTGCATCTCCCCTGAAAGGAACGCCCGACATGATCCTGATTCTCCTTGGCCTGCTGCCGATGCTGCTTGTCAACCTCGCCGCCATGGCCGTATCCCGCCGCCGCCCCTCCGCACCCTTCGCGCTGATGCAGGGGGTGCTGAGCGTGGCCGCCTGCCTGGCCGCCTGCGCCCTCGTGCTGATTCCCCAGGGCAGGGCGCAGCTGGATTCCTCCAGCGGGATCCTGCAGCTCACCATCACCAGATCTGTCATCCTGCTGTGCATCGCGCTGCCTGCGGCTCTGGGGCTTTTGTTCGGCCTCGTCCTGCGCGAGGAGCCTGTGCCCGCCCCTGTAAAAAGGAAGCATCCGGTCGCCGGCGGCATCGCGCTTTTGCTGTTCTTTGCGCTGCTGCTGCTGTCGCAGGCCTATCTGTGGGGGCTGAATGTCTATGGCAATGTCACGCTCGACGAGCTGCTGTTCTACCTGAACATGCCGCTGGCCGGCACCTCGCGCAGCTTTGTGCAGAGCGTGCTCCTCTCCGTGGTGCTGCCTGCTGTGCTGGCGTTCCTGCCCGTGCTGGCGCTGTGCGCGCTGCCCGCGCGCAGGCCCCGGCAGATCACGCTGCTGCGCAGGATCCGGCTGCCGCTGTTCCCGCTGCGCCTGCCTCTGCTGCTCACCTATGCGCCGCTGCTCCTGTGGCTGGTCGTGCTGCTTGACAGCGCCAATTCCATGCTCAAAATCCGCTCCTACATCGCCAGCTATCAAAACACCTCGACGTTCATCGAGGAAAACTATGTCTCCCCGGACGAGGTGGCTATCACCTTCCCCGAGCAAAAGCGCAACCTGATCACCATCTACCTGGAATCCTGCGAGACTGCGCCGCAGGACATCGAAAACGGCGGCGTGCTCCCTGTCAACCTGATGCCGGAGCTGACGCAGCTCGCCCGGGAGAACGTCAGCTTCTCCCGGGACACGCGCATCACCGGCGCGACTGTCCCTCGCCGTGCCTCCTGGACGATGGCGGCCCTCGTCGCGCAGACTGCGGGCCTCCCGCTGCTCACCAGGCCCAATTCGGGAGATAAGGCCGCCGAGCTGCTCCCCGGCGCCACGGCTCTGGGCGATCTGCTCCGCGACGAGGGCTATCGCCTGGTGTTCATGGCCGGGTCGGACTTCACCTTCGGCGGGCGGCGCGCCTATTTTGCCACGCACGGCGACTATGAGATCTGGGATCTGCTCTACGCCCGCGAGACAGGCGTCCTCCCGGAGGACTACTACGTCTTCTGGGGCTTTGAGGACATGAAGCTGTATGCCTATGCCAAGGAAAAGCTGCTCGAGCTTGCCGGCGGCGATCAGCCGTTCCACCTCTCCATGCTCACCGTTGATACGCACAACCCCGGCTATCGCTGCCCGCTCTGCCCGACGGATTATCAGGACGCCGGAAGCGACTCGCTGAATTTTGCCGACACGATCCGGTGCAGCTCCGCCCAGCTTGCGGAATTTGTCGCGTGGTGCCAGCAGCAGCCATTCTACGAGAACACCACCATCGTGGTGACGGGCGATCACGAAAGTCTGCAAAAGTTCTTCTACCGCAACATGCTGGGCGATGAATACGCCGAGCAGCACATCGGGCGGTACGCCTACAACGCGTTCATCAACAGCGCCGTCGAGCCTGCTCGCACCCAGAACCGTCTGTTCACCACCCTGGATTTCTTCCCCACCACGCTTGCCAGCCTGGGCGTGACGATCGAGGGGGACCGGCTCGGCCTGGGCACCGATCTATTCTCCGGCACGCAGACGCTCTGCGAGCAGTACGGCGAGGAGCTGGTGCTTTCCGAGCTGGAAAAGTCGTCCGTCTTCTACAACCAGCGCCTGCTTTACGGGCAGGACCGTCCCAAGGAGTGATATACCGGTGAAGAAAAGGCAAATCGTCGTCCTCTGCCTGGCGGTGCTGCTTGCTGCCGGCGCGCTGCTTCTTGTGGCGCGCAAGGCCTATTCCCTGTACGCCGACCTTGGCCGGAAGGTCGATTACACAAACGACATCTTCTACGCGCTCAACGACAACGTGCAGAAGCTTCACTGGAAGATGGACAGCGCGCTGGGCATATACGAATTCGATTACAGCTGGGCGGAACAGACGCCGCCGCTCATTGCCCACGCCTTTGGCGAAATTGATGGCAACACCTACACCAATTCTCTGGAGGCCTTCCAGCACAGCTATGCGCAGGGGCAGCGCGTATTTGAGGTAGATCTGACCTTCCCTGACGACAGCTATACGCTCATCGCCTGTCATGACAGGGAGTTCTGGTGCGACGAGTCCGGCGCGCCCTTGAACGTCGCCTACACCTATGAAAACTTCATGGCCTCCACGCTTTGCGGCCAATACACCCCGTTGGACTACCGCGACGTCATCGACCTGATGGCTGAGTATCCCGACATCTACATCGTCACCGACACGAAGTACACGGATCAGGCCTCCGTTCTGCTGCAATTCGCCCAGCTGGTGAAATACGCACAAACGCGGGACGAATCCGTCCTGGATCGCTTGATCCCGCAGATTTATCGCGAGAACATGCTCGGCTGGGTGATGTCGGTGTACCCCTTCCGCTCGGTGATCTACACTGTCTATCAGACAGATATCAGCAGTCAGGAGATTCTGGAATTCTGTCAGCACAGCGGCATCCGCCTTGTGACCGCGCCGGCAGAGCTAATCGCGCCCCATAAGCTTGCGCAGTGGAGCGGCGCAGGCCTCATCGTGGCCACGCACACCATCAACGACCCCGAGCAGGCGCGGCAGCTCTATGACCAGGGCGTGGATATCCTGTACACCGATTCCCTGACGCCCGGGGACATCGCGCCCTGACGCACGGATCTGCAGGGATGCGCCTGTTTCGCGCCGTGACATGAATCGCTATGAATCGTCTGCGGTTCACCCTTGACAGAATTGCTTGCCTTGCTATATAATATATGGGTCTTCCATCGGGAAGACCCATTGCTGTGCAGAGTTCCTCGAAATCGTGAATCCCTCGCGGAACACGGCTGCGGGAAAATCCTGACACCGCAAGGCTTTGCGGGCAGCTAAGGCTCGAATTGAATAACCTGTTCTCTCCTGTTGTTCTCTCCGATTTCCCGGGGAGTACGGCAGAGGATATATACGGAGTGGTATCGAAGCGGTCATAACGGGGCAGACTCGAAATCTGTTGGCCCTTCCGGGTCCGTGGGTTCGAATCCCACCCACTCCGCCAGATAAGGACGCTGATCTTGATACGAGGGTCAGCGTTTTCTTTTTTCCCGTTGCTGGGTGCAAGGATAGAGATTTCTCCCTGTTCTTTGGGCTTGGCAGGAGAGTGATGCTTGAAAAACGCCGTTTGGGCCCCAAAAATGGCGTCTGGCCCTTGAAAATCGGGGAGGGGGTAAGGTATAATGAAGCAACGCGCATCATGACCCGGCCACGCAGCCGGACGGCGCAACAGAAGGAGGAAAAACACATGAAGAAATGGATGGCGCTGTTGCTTGCCTGCCTGCTGTGCCTGTGCGCCGCGGGGACGATGGCGGAGGGGGCGGTGACGATCGAGTTTCGATCGGATAATGGCTGGGTATATGACATTTACCCGAATGGATATGTGAAATCGAAAGGTGGTTCAGAAGCTCAGTTCTTTGCGCATGAGGGGCCCTATATTTTCAAGGGGGATAAAATGAATCAGGACACTCCTCTGGATTTTCATGCGAATGCGTATGATGAGACCACGGGCAAGGTAAAAACAGAGAATGGACAGCATGTCAGCTATGATGTAACCTTCCAAGACTTGCAGCTGTATTACGGACTGGGGTGTACGATTATTCGGTTTGGCTGTAACGAGGAACCGGCGCAGGATTGCAGCATCACACTCAAGCTCAGACTGTCCGGAACCAGCGATTTGACTTCTTACGCATATTCCGTATTTCGTTATGCATTCAGCGATCAGAGCAGCGCTGTCAAGATATGTGTGCAGCCTTCTGACGGCAGTATGAAACTGAATTGCGGGGCGCCCGTTGACGGAAATAGCGTATTGTATGCCAATGGTCAGACGATAACGAGCGAAAACGCCGCAAGCTACCGCGACATGAAGGTATATGCAGATCAATCCAGCTCGACGGATCTGATCAGGCGAGCGGGCAGGCCGGCGACCTATACAGAGGATGGCATGAAGGAGTACTGGGAGTGCCCCACGTGCGGCACGCTCTATGCCGATGCGGCTGGGCGGATTGTGACGACGCTGGACGAACTCACCCTCCCGAAGCTCGTGCGCACCGACGATCTCCCGCAGACCGGCGACAGCAGCAGCCTGCTGGGCTGGGCCGCGCTGCTTGGCGCGTGCTGCGCGGGGCTCTGGTTCGTGAACAGAAGGCGCGGATAAGCGCATAACAGCACAGGCAGGAGGACGTCCTCCCGCCTGTGTTTTGCTGTTCTGGCTTCGGAAGCTCGCCGTCAGATCACGCCCTCAGAAGAAGGCCGTGAATAGCCCAATCCGTTTTACTTTGCGCATTTTGCACCCACCCAAATGAAAAATGCACCCAATTTCCGGCTGCCGTTTGATCTTGCGTTTTGTATCAAAATCAGCGCAGGAAGCCAGAAAAGGACGCTGATCTTGATACAAAGGTCAGCGTTTATCTTTACTGAAATAGCCTTGCGTTGCGGGAGACCCGGGCAGGGGCACGCGGCAGGCTGATCCCGGCGGGCACAGGCATGCCCCATTTTTGCTTTATTTAGGGAGAAAACGCGGGCATGTATTTGGGCGGAAAACCGCGCTGGCCTCTCTTGAAAAGCGAAATGGGATAGGGTATAATAAGCCATCTTGGTGACACATGGGCTGCGCCTCGGTGCGCGGCAGGAACAGGCGGGCACAGGGTGACCGCAAACATCACAAAGACAAAGCGAGGACGAAGCCATGAAGAAAACCATCCTTTGCCTCCTGCTGGCGCTGTGCCTGCTGCTGCTGAGCGCGGCGGCAATGGCGGCGAGCAACCCGGACAATTATAGCTTTGACATCAGTGAAGGCAAGATCACCCTCACGGACGGCTCCACGGAAGGAACCATCAAGGTGACCTACGGTGCCAGCATGGAGAAGGACGGCATCGACCCGTCCCAGGTCATTACCGTCACAGGCTCTACCACCAAGAATGAGCTTCACATCGAGACGGCGACGCCGGTCACCATCAAGGCAAGCGATCTGACGATCGATCGGTCACAGACACAGTATGCCTACGCCATGGCCATCGGCGGCAAAAACGATAAAGGCGAAGTGACGCTGATCCTCGAGGGAAAGAATACCTTCAAGAGCGGAAGGGAAAAAGCCGGCATCTCGGTCAATTCGGGCAGGACGCTGACCATTAAAGGGGATGGCTCCGTCTATGCAGAAGCGTTTTATACATTTGGTTTGCCCGGCGCAGGCATCGGCGGTGACGCCAACTGCAACGGCGGCACGATTATCATCGAGAGCGGAACGGTCGAAGCGGTCACCGAAGGCGCTTCTGCCGGCATTGGAGGCGGGGGACCGTCAGAATCCACTGCCACCGACAAAGGCAACTTTGACAACGTGATCATCCTCGGCGGAAAGGTCACGGCGACCAACCATCGCAGAGTTACCAATTTTGCATCCGACATCGGCCTTGGCTATCATGGGACAACTGGCTGTGTCATCATCATGGGCACTCTGGGGCAGGACGTCACCGCTACCAACGGCAGGATCGGCTACAGCACGGGCATTGTCCCCGATGGGAACGGCGTCCTGCAAGTCCATGCAGCGACGACAATGCCCGTCGATCTGACGGTTCCCGGCAGCAGAACGATGAACATCCTTGAGGGGAACGCCCTGACCATCCCGGCCGGCAAGACCCTGACCATCGACGGCACCCTGACCATCGACGGAACCCTGACCATCGACGGCACGCTGTCCATCGGCGGCACAGTCAGCGGAAGCGGCTCGATCGAGCCGGCGAGCAAGAGGCTGACCCGGAGCGCGCCCCCTGCCCCCACGGTTGCGCAGATCGCGGGCAACACCGTCACACTGAATGGGATCGACGACAGCATCACCGGCGCGCAGTACAGCAGGGACGGCATAAGCTGGCAGGACAGCCCGGTGTTCGAAGGGGTGAACCTAAGCGCAGGCTGCACGTTCTACGCCCGTTACAAGGAGACCGGCATCTATTTTGCATCGGCCAGAAGCAGCGGTGTGACCGCCTTCGCTGTGAAGCTGAATCCGAACGGCGGCACGATCGCGCCGGGGCACGACGTGACCGGCTACACCTACGGCGTCGGCGCGGCGCTGCCCACGGCGGAGCACGTGTCCCGCCCGGGCTGCACCTTCGCGGGCTGGTATGACAACTCGAGCTGCACCGGCAGCCCCGTGACCGCCATCAGCGCGGACGAGACGGGCGTCAAGCGCTTCTGGGCGGGCTGGATCGCTGTGCCCGTGATCACCTCCCCGGCGGAGGACAAGACCGTCACCGTCTACGAGGGCGAGTGCGCGACGATGACCATCACCGCGCAGCACGCCGCGCACTACCAGTGGCAGATGAGCACCGACGGCGGCAAGAGCTGGGCCGAGTGCGGCGGGAACAGCCCCACCT
>JBJEYK010000060.1:0-1926 GCA_051886775.1 Candidatus Ventricola sp.
TGGCGCGCAGATGTGCTGAAAACTTGGCCTTGGCGGCGTTAAGCACAGCGGGATCGCGGTCACTGGCGCTGACGTAGCAGCCCATGACCGGTAGGGCAATGCCGTCAAACGCATGGCGGATGGAAGAAAGCGCTTCGTCCGTCAGATAGCCGTCCTCACGCGGGGGAAACGCCTTGCCAAAGGCGAGCTGCGTCGCGCGAAAACCGACGGAGGCAATCTCCGATGCCAGTTGCGCAGGCTCCATGCGGCCAAAGTCGTGGCCTCTCATGCCGATGATCATATGCAATCCTCCCTCCGGCACCGCAAAGCGGCGTCGTCATGATTCAACAGTATACGATATTCTGCGGTAAAATGGAAGTGCCTTCTGCACTGCGGTTGCGGGAAGCAAGGTTTTGCGATATAATAAAAAAAACGACTTGGGAGGTACCTATGGATCTTTCTGATATCCTGTCCAGGGTGGATCATACGCTGCTCAAGCCTGAGGCCACCTGGCCGCAGATTCAGCAAATCTGCGATGACGCGATGACCTGGCATACGGCGACGGTCTGCATTCCTGCAAGCTATGTGAGGGCGTGCAAGGCGTACATGGAGGGCAAGCCGGACGCGGTCGGCGTGTGCACGGTGATCGGCTTCCCGACTGGCTACTCTACAACGGCGGTCAAGGCCTATGAAGCGGCGGATGCGGTGCGCAACGGCGCCGATGAGATCGACATGGTCATCAACATCGGCATGCTCAAGGACGGACGCGACGACGAGGTGCTCGCCGAGATCAACGCCGTGAAGGCTGCGTGCGGCGGAAAGCCGCTCAAGGTGATCATCGAGACCTGCCTGCTCACGCAGGAGGAAAAGGTCCGCGTGTGCCGTATCGTCAGCCAGTCCGACGCGGACTATATCAAGACGAGCACGGGCTTTTCCACAGCCGGTGCGACGTTTGAGGACGTGGCGCTCATGGCGCAGCACATGGCGTCGGGCAAGGGCATCAAGGCTGCGGGCGGCATTGCCAGCCTGGCGGACGCTGAGCGCTTCATCGAGCTGGGCGCGACGCGCTTGGGCACGAGCCGCATTGTGAAGCTCGTCAAGAATGAGACTGCCAGCGGGTATTGACGGCGCAAAATTCCTGAAAATGACAGGAAAAATCCTGATTGAATATTGACAGCGATGAAAAAAGCTGTTATCATAGGAAGGCAAGCCGCTCGGGGCTGGTTTTTTGAAGTGCCCGCAATTGGGCTACCTAAACCCGGCGAGTAATCAATTAGGAGGTGTCACCAAATGTACGCGATTATTGCGACTGGTGGCAAACAGTACCGTGTCAGTGAGGGCGACGTGATCTACATCGAGAAGATCGATGCGCAGGTCGACTCCACCGTCTCTTTCGACGTGCTGCTCGTGGAGAACGAGGGCGACGTCAAGGTCGGCACCCCGATTGTCGAGGGTGTGAAGGTTGAGGGCAAGGTCGCCGGCCAGGTGCGCGGCGAGAAGATCATTGTCTTCAAGTACAAGTCCAAGAAGAATTATCGCCGTAAGCAGGGCCATCGTCAGCCGTACACCAAGGTGGAGATCACCAAGATCGGCTGATCGGCCATGACCACCATCCGGGTTTATCGGACGGCGCAGGGCGAGGTTCACGGCTTTGAGGCTGGCGGCCACGCGGGCCAGGCGCAGTCCCGCAGAAATGATCTCATCTGCTGTGCGGTTTCCGTGCTGACGCAGACCTGCGTCAACGCGCTGGAGGCCGTGGCGGGCGTGACGCCCGAGGTGGAGCTTCGCGACGGGTATCTTCGCTGCATGCTGCCCGAGGGCACGCAGGGCGAAGCGCTCAGCGCGGCGCAGATCATCTTCCGCACAGTCCTTCAGGGACTGACAGATATCGAAAAAACCAACCCCAAGGCGATTCGGGTTCAGCAAGAAGAATGGAGGCAAGCAGAT
>JBJEYK010000061.1:0-9142 GCA_051886775.1 Candidatus Ventricola sp.
GATAGTCGTTGCCCATCTCGCGCTTGATGGAGAGCACCGTGCGCCCGGCGTTGACGGCCTGCTGCCTGCGCGCGGCCTCGCCGACGATGCGCTCGCCGCCCTTCGTAAAGCCCACGACGGACGGCGTCGTACGCCCGCCCTCCGAATTGGGGATGACCACCGGCTCGCCGTTTTCCATGACGGCCACACAGCTGTTGGTCGTGCCCAGATCGATTCCGATCACCTTGCCCATATCCATTGACCTCCATGAGGATGATTTCTGCCTTCATTGTACCCACCGGGCGCGGATATGGCAAGGGCGGAAATATGAAATTTTGCCAAAGTCAATGATCTGCGCTTCATTTGTGGTAAAATCTTGAAATCGATGCAATTTTCCCTCGCCTGCGTCGTCTTATCGCATAGAGGAGGTGAACGGCGCGATGGGCCTGTATACAGAAGAAGTGCGCGAGGATGCGCTGATCCGCCTGATGGAGGACTACGGCGACAGCGTCAAGCGCATGTGCTGCGTCTATCTGCGCGACCTGGGCGTCGCGGAGGACGCGGCGCAGGATACGTTTCTCAAGGCCTACGAGCACATCGACCAGATCCTTTCCGGCGACATCCGCAACGAAAAGGCCTGGCTGATGCGCATCGCCATCAACACCTGCCGCGACACGCTTCGCTCCTCCTGGATGCGCCACATCGACCGTCGGAAAGCCATCGAGGAGCTTCCGCTTGGCGTCGACTCCCCGCACGAGGAGCACCTGATGCTCACGCAGGCCGTCATGGCGCTGCCGCCAAAGCTGCGCGAGATCGTGCTGCTGCATCACTATCAGGATATGACGCTTCGGTCCTGCGCCAAGGCGCTGGGCATCTCCGCGGCCACGGCTACGCGCCGCCTGCAGCAGGCGCACCGCAGGCTGCAAAAAGAACTGGAAAGGAGCTGAGCACCATGAAATCCGACCCCCGCATCCGCAGCGCCATCGACACGAGCCTCAGCTCCGTGCATTTCGACGAGCGGAATATCCGCGCCGTGCTGCGCGCCGCCCGCCGGCAGGACGCGCCGCCCGCACTGCGCAGGCGCGCCCGGTGGGACTGGGCGCTGGCCACCGCGATGCTGGCGCTCGTCCTTGTGCCGCTGTCGCTCTTTGCCCTGCGCGCCGGCGGCACGCAGACTGCCGATATCCGCACGCTGGCCGGCGTCGGCCAGGACACCCCGCCAGCGGTCTCGTCTGCGCCGGCGGACGCCACGCTGCCCGCACAAGACGCCGCGCTCAGCGAAAGCGACGCCATCCGCATCGCCCGCGCATGCTTCGAGGCCGAGTGCGACACCTCCGTGTTTGCCTTTGAGGAATACGCGGTTTCCGTCCGCTTCGCCGCCGACGCCTGCACCGTCCGGATGGAATGCGTGTATGACAACGGCTGCGCCTTCGAGGTGGTCATCAGCCTGCCCTCCGGAGCTGTCGCCTCCTGGTCCGATCCACGTCTGGCAACCGTGCCCTCCGGTATCCGGCACGAGTCCGCCGAGGTACAGACCTGGTATGACAAGTACGGGCCGATGCTGTACGCCTGGCCGATGGACGAACAGGCCGAATTCTCCCGCCGCTATGAAGGGGCCGCGCTGCGCATGCCGCGCGAAGGCGAGCTTCAGCCGGAGGCGCTTCCTGCGTCGCTGCTGTCCGTATGCGCGGACATGCTGGGCCTGCCGCAGGACGAGCTGACGCTCTACCCCATGCTGTACAGCGAAGCCGCCTCCGCCGACGGTCAGGCGCGCTATCTGGTCTACTGCTGCCGGACGGACGAATCCTCGAAGCCCCTGCTGCTGGCGACGCTGCGTGCCGCGGACGGGGCAATCGAGTCGATTCAGCCGCTGGCCGCCGCGCAGGAGCGTACCACAGAAATCGAGTACGGACAGAGCGGCGCGTCCCGCTGAGAGGAAGCCTGCGGCCATTGCCTTTTTGGGGCCGGTTGTTGTATAATCAATCACCTGAATGAAGGAGCTGATTCGCATGAATTCTCAAACGATCGACCGGATCCTGCAGGACACCGCCTATGTGCGCACCAGCGGCAGCGAGCATGAGCTGCGCTGCGCTGAATACCTCCGCCGGGCATGCGCGCAGCTTGGTCTGGACGCCAGGCTGGAGCCGTTCGCCGTCCCGATGGCGGCCATCCGGCGGGCTGTCCTGCTCGCGGACGGCAAGGAGATTCCCTGCCGGGGATACCTGTGCGCTGGAAGCGCCACGGTCGAAGCGCCGCTGGCTTACCTGCCCTCCGGCGATCCCTGCTCGCTGGACGGCTGCCGGGGCAGGATTGTCCTGATCGACGGACACCTGGGCATCTGGCAGTATCGGGATCTGCTGGAGCACGGGGCCGTCGGCTTCATCACCTACGACGGCGACGTCCATTACGCCGACGAGGACATCGACCAGCGTGAGCTGCGCAGCTATGTGAGTCAGGGGCGGCTTCTGCCGGGCGTAAACATCAACGCGAAGTCCGCCGTTGCGCTCATCCGCGACGGCGTGAAGACGGTGCGCATCGAGCTGGAGCAGGACGAAGCCCTCGGCCAGTCTCACAACGTCGTGTGCGACCTTCCGGACGAGCGCGACGAAACCATCGTGCTCACAGCGCATTACGATTCCAAGCCGCTGTCCGTCGGCTCCTATGACAACATGTCCGGCTGCATCGCGCTTCTTGGCGTCGCCGAGGCGGCAGCGTCGCTGCCCCGGCGCTATGGCCTGCGCCTGATCTTCTGCGGCAGCGAGGAGCGCGGCCTGCTCGGCTCCAAGGCCTACTGCGCCCAGCACGCGGATGCGCTGGACAGGATTGTGCTGAACGTCAACCTCGACATGCTTGGCAGCATCATGGGGCAGTTTATCGCCTGCTGCTCCTGCGAGGAGCGGATGGTGCACTTCATCGAGTACTTCGCGTCCTTGCGCGGCTTCGGCATTCAGGCGCGCCAGGATGTCTACTCCAGCGATTCCACGCCCTTCGCGGACAAGGGTGTTCCGTCCTTGTCCTTTGCGCGCATCGCGCCCAAAAACACCGCCACCATCCACAACCGCTACGACACCCCGTCCGTGCTCAGCGCCGACCAGCTGCTGCGGGACATCGATTTCGTCGCCGCATTCGTGAAGACCATGGCCTGCGCCCGCTGCTTCCCCGTCAGCAGGGTGATCCCGGACAGGGTGAAGGACAAGCTCGACATCTATCTGGGCCGCAAGCGGGGCAGCAATGCGTGAGGAGGGACGAAGATGACCAGCATTCTCATCCGGGATACCACGCGCGAGGAGCGCGAGGCCATTGTCGAGCAGTCGCTGGGCGCGCTGGAAGCCGCCTGCGACGGATGCTCTGCCGGCCTCGCCGAGATGTATCAGGACTACATCGACGGCAAACGCGAGCTGCGTGAGATCAACCGGGATTACAATGCCCGGTATATTTCGGGCATGCAGGGTCCGACCCGATCCGGCTGCGGCGGGCTGTGAAGCCCCCGCGCGGCACAGCCGCATCCCCCGCCCTCCCGCCTGTGAAGCTCAGCCAGCAGGTGGGAGGGCTTTTCATGCGCGTGAACGCGCACTTCACGACGGAAAGACGACAGACCCGACGACGCAAAACGCAAAGCCCGCCCAAAAACAGGAGACGCACCCCGGATGACCCGCGCCCGGAGATCGCGTTTCCCGGCTTGGATGCGACATCAGCGCAGAGCCTTCCCCAGCGCGTCGACAAGCTCATTGGAGGGCGAATCGTTCATTCTCTTGTAATTCATCCCCCAATCAAACATCGCGCTCAGGACAGGCTTGAGGCTCTCGCCCGTCTCCGTCAGCGTGTATTCGACGCGGGGCGGCACCTCCGGGTAGGCCTTGCGCGTCAGCAGACCGTTTGCCTCCATGTCCCGCAGGTTTGCCGTCAGCACCTTCTGGGAGATGCCGGTCAGGGATTTCTTCAGCTCCCCAAAGCGCTTTGTGCCCGTCAACAGATCACGCAGAATGAGCACCTTCCAGCGATCCGAAATCATCGAAAGCGTCGTCTCCACCGGGCAGATAGGAAGCTCCTTATTCTCCATGCGAAATACCTCCCTGAGGATCAAATTGAAACTTGGTTTCCAAATTACGCTAAGCGCATTATACCGGGCTGTAATCCGTTCGTCAATGAAAATCACAATGGAATCCCCCGCCGCCTTCATGGATGCCCGTCACAAGAATGCCCTTGCAAGGGAAACGGTCCAATCGTTACCAGATAGTGCCTATGCCACAAAAAAGTGCGTACTTGCCCGCTCATTTGCGCTGTGCTATTCTGACGCCGCAGGCAGGACAGCGTAAAGGCCATACAGCCTGTGAAAAAAAGCATGTATCGGAGGTATCCCCATGAATGAAGTTGTGAAGTTCCTTGCCGAAAACCCTGTGCAGTACCTGGCCACGGTTGGCCGCGATGGCAAGGCCAAGTGCCGCCCCTTCATGTTTGCCGGCGAGCTGGACGGCAAGCTCTGGTTCTGCACCAACAACCAGAAGGACGTGTACAAGGATCTGCAGGTGAATCCGTACACTGAGATCTGCGTATCCAGCCCGGCATATGCGTGGATTCGCCTGAACGGCAAGGCCGTGTTTGAAAACAACAGGGCGGTCAAGGAAATGTGCATCGCCAACCCCATCGTGAAGAGCCAGTATCAGACGGCGGACAATCCGATCTTCGAGGTGTTCTATCTCGACGGCGCGAAGGCCGTGATCGCCGATTTCTCCGGCAATCCGCCCAAGCGCTTCACGCTGTAAACGATATCCTCCCGCGCCATTTTTCGCCCTCAGCTCTCGGCTCACCAGAGGCTTCGGCGCAGACACGCCCCGATGCTCATAGCCTGCCAGGCGCCTCCGTCGCCAGCACTCACCGCCCCTCAAGGTCCCCCCTGCCGCCTTGATGCAGCGACTAAACCATGGAGGAATGATCATGAACCAGACGGAACGCAGAAAAGCATTGATTCGGATGCTGCTTTCCGAGCAGCCGGGGCGCTGTCGGGGGCTGTCCGTGCCCACCGGGGAGGCGATGCAGCGCAGGCTGCTGCGCGCGCTGCTCAACCTCCGGGAGCCGATGCCTGCCGCACCGGAGCTTTTGCAGATGCAGGATGCATATCTGCAAGCAGAGCTGTCACAAAAGACAATCACGGACGCAGATGCGCTGGAGGAGCTTCAGCCGGGCATCTGCCTCTGGCGCGGTGACATCACGACGCTTCGGTGCGATGCGATTGTCAATGCAGCCAACAGCGCGCTGCTGGGGTGCTTTTGCCCCAACCACGGCTGCATCGACAATGCCATCCACACCTATGCCGGGATACAGCTCCGGCTCGCGTGCAAGGTCCTCATGGATGCGCAGGGGCATGAGGAGCCGACGGGCACAGCCAAGCTCACGCCCGCGTACAACCTGCCGTGCCGCTATGTGCTGCACACCGTCGGTCCGATTGTGTACGGGCAGGTGACACAGGAGGACGGGCATCTGCTGGCCTCCTGCTATCGCGCCTGCCTCGATCTGGCGGCGGAACACGCGCTGCGGAGCGTAGCCTTCTGCTGCATCTCCACAGGCGAGTTCCACTTTCCACATTCGCTGGCGGCGCAGATTGCCATGAGCACCGTAAGCTGCCACGAAGCCGTCCGTCAGGGCAGAATCAGGGTGATATTCAATGTGTTCAAAGAGCAGGATGACATCCTCTACAAACGTCTCCTTGGTGCGGCAGATTGAGCGCCTCGGCAAAGCTTTACAGGAGGCGGACGCCGTGCTGGTCGGCGCGGGCGCGGGGCTTTCCACCGCGGCTGGGCTGACCTACTCCGGAGAGCGCTTTCAAAAGCACTTTGCCGACTTTGCCGCGAAATATGGCATCCGGGACATGTACTCCGGCGGGTTTTATCCCTTTCCCTCGCCGGAGGAAACCTGGGCATGGTGGAGCCGGCATATCCTTGTGAACCGATACGATGTGCCCGCGGGCAAGCCGTACCACGATCTTCTCCGGCTCGTTCAGGGCAGGGACTATTTCGTGCTGACCACCAACGTGGATCATCAGTTCCAGCTGGCAGGCTTTGACAAGGCGCGCCTGTTCTACATGCAGGGGGATTACGGCCTCTGGCAGTGCTCAAAGCCCTGCCATCCCAAGACCTACGACAACGAGCAGGCCGTGCGACAGATGGTCACCCGGCAGAGGGATATGCGGATTCCCACTGAGCTGGTGCCGCGCTGCCCCATATGCGGCGCGCCCATGGCGATGAACCTGCGCTGTGACGATACCTTTGTGCAGGATGCGGGCTGGTACGTAGCCCAACAGCGCTATGAGGATTTTCTGCGGGCGCATGGGCATTCCAGAATCCTTCTTCTGGAGCTGGGCGTCGGCTTCAACACGCCCGGCATCATCAAGCTGCCCTTTTGGCGGATGACGGCGGAAAACCCGAAGGCCATCTATGCCTGCCTGAACCTGGGCGAGGCGTTCTGTCCCGACCAGATTAGCAGTCAGAGCATCTGCCTGAACTGCGATGTGGGAGAGATTCTGGCGTGCCTTGGCTGACAGCGGTGTCAAAAGCCTGTGCAAACAAATCGCCTGCGGCTCCGGTCTGTGGATTCCTCATTTGGGTTTTGGGGATGAGATTTGAGAAATAGACAAAAAAGCCCGAGATCGCAATTCCCGGACAAATTGTGGTGGAGCATAGGGCAGCCTCCTCTCGCGCCTCGACGGCGCTCGGTCAGCCCGGCTCTGACAGCCCGCAGGGCTGTCATTCACTGCCGGGCCAGGTTCGACTCCCGCTTTTCTGCCCATCGGGCTTTAGCATAAGAAAAAACCTCAGCGATTGCTGAGGTTTGGCTTCCTGCGCTGATTTTGATACAAAGCGCAAGATAAAACGGAAGTTGGGGAATTGGGTGCATTTTTCATTTGGGTGGGTGCAAAATGCGCAAAGGAAAACGGGTTGGGCTATTCACGGCCTTCTTCTGAGGGCGTGATCTGACAGCGAGCTTCCGAAACCAGAACAGCAAAACACAGGCAGGAAGACATCCCTCCTGCCTGTGCTGTTATGCGCTTATCCGCGCCTTCTGTTCAGGCACCACAGCCCCGCGCAGCACGCGCCAAGCAGCGCGGCCCAGCCCAGCAGATGGCTGCTGTCGCCGGTCTTGGGGAGATCCTGCGGCATGGCTGCGACGGTGAAGTGCGCGCTCGTCTCGCCGTCGGTGTAGCGGACGGTCAGCGTGTGCCCGCCCACAGGGAGGGTCTTTACGTAGTCAGCGGAAAGCGTGATGATCGTGCTGCCGGACTCCGCCGTGTAGTGCTTCGCGTCGAGCGTCTGCCCGTCCACGAGCACCGCGTCGAGCTTGTCGAGCGGGCCGTTGGCGGTGAAGCTGAGCGCCGTGTGCTGCCCCGCGATGACGCTTGCGCCGTCGCCGCGGGTGATGCGGTAGTCGGCGCGGCCGGCGGCCACCGTGACCTTCACATCGGCGGAGGCAAAGTGGGTCGCGGTCTCCCTGTAGCGCACGAAGTAGGTACCGGGGGCGAGGCCCGTGACCTCCGTGCCGGTGACAGCGGTATACGCCCTGCTGTCCTCGGCACGGTATTCCATGTCGGCGGTGACGCCGGTGAGCCTGCCGTCGTTCGTGCCTGCGAGGGTCTCCGCGACGGCCGCGACACCCGTGGGGGCCGTCTGGCTGTGCTTGGTGATCACCAGTCCGCCGAGGATTTCCTGCTCGAACGGCAGGTAGGTGTCGTCCATCGGGCGGGTGATTTTCACGTCGTAGGTGCCTGGCTGCGTGGGCTGGGTCGTGCTGTATGCGCCGTTCTGCTTGTATTCAACGGTAAAGCTGCCGGAGGAAACCCCTTCCGTCAGAACATTGACCTGAAAGCGGGGGCTTTCATCCACATAGCAGGTTTGCGGCGCTTTATCAATTCCGATGGCGGTCATCCTGACCATTGATACAACCTTGCTATTGTTTATCTTCCCGAACAGATCGTCAGGTGCTTTTCCCTTAAAGGCGCCAATCAGGCTGTCTTGAGAGAGCGTGGTACTGCTGAAGATGCCGTAATACCCGTTTTCGCCGCGGGGACAGAAGTTAAGGGTGCTGTTTTCCTCACAGTACAGTATTCTTTCCCCTCTAAGATTGATTTGGCCGTCGCAGATGTTCATCTCGGAATGATTCGTCAAACTGACAACGGCCTCGTCTTCGGAGTATGAGCTGCTACTGAATGTGGTACCGTTATAAAGAGAAAGCGTGCTGTTATCAAGAATGAGCCGTCCGAACCTGGATTCACCATAGATGTTAAGAATGGTGTTCTGGATATTAGCAGCATTATTGAGGTTTCTGTAGAAATAATCTGTGTAACAATTGACAGTTGGCCGCGAAGAAGCGCTATTGGATGTGAAGGTGGTTATACCTCCGCTGATATGCAGATTGAGCGTTGAGGCAGCCTCCATGTCGTAAACAGCACTAATACTGAAACCATCAGAGGAGAGCGTATACATGTTGAGTGTGGAACCTTCCTTCAGTTTGACTGCGATCTCTCCGCTTCTCGGAACAACTTTGCACAGCAAAAGGATGGAAACGTTACCCTGAATCGTAATGAAATCAACAGGAACCTCTGTCCAGTCAAGATCGCTGGGTATTGCCGCATAATAGAAATATGGATCGCTGGAAGTACCGCCAAGATCCCAAACACTGTCAAGCACATTAATCGGCGTCATTTCGCTCAGTTTTTTGGACAAAACGTTTGTTTTCAGCGTACCCGTGCTCTCATCCCAGCTGTACTCATTATAGGAATAGCTGGGTTCCTCCGCCGCCGCGCACGTCAGCGTCAGCAGCAGCGCCGCCAGCAGCAGGAAGAGAGCCATGGCGGAGCGGGCAGTCAGTCTGTTCATCGGGAAATCTCCTTTCGTCAGGGGGAAGCGCGCGGGCGCGGAAGAATATTCAAAGCCATTATACGGTATTTCCGGCGGATTCGCAAGGAAAAACCGGAAAAATCCGCCTGGCATCCGATGACCGGCGCTTTTCCTCTGAAGGGAAGGATACTGCCTGTGCACCCGACAAAAAAGCCCTACGTTGCAAGGCTTTCGGGCAAAGAAAAAACGCTGACCCTTGTATCAGGATCAGCGTTCTTTGATGGTCAGTATGTCCGAAAACCACTCGACTCCCCTATCCTCAAGTAGAGCCAAGG
>JBJEYK010000062.1:0-9052 GCA_051886775.1 Candidatus Ventricola sp.
CGTGGAGGGCGTGCTCTACACCGTGCGGCTTTCGGTTGTGCACCTGGAGGAGGCGGACACCTCGTCCGTCATCGGCATCGCCGTGCTGGCCTAGGGCCGGTGCAATACAGAAGGGATGTGAAACGGATGGGATATGAGCGGATTGGCTGGACGGACAGGATCGTGGAGCGCCCGAGGACGTACACGATCCGGGAGAACGGGGACGGCAGCGTGACGCTTATGCCGGTTCCCGGAGAGGTGAAGCAGGCGGGCACGCCGCTGAGCGCCGCGAACCTGAACCGCATGGACGATGGGATTGCCGGGCTGCGGCAGGACGCGGACAATATGGCAAAGGACGCGAAGGCGCTGCGCGAGGACATGCAGAAGCTGGCTGCGGAGATGGAAAGCATGCTGCAGACGGTGCAGCGGGCCGTGTTCTGGATGGAGAGCATCCGGCAGGCCGAGGACAGGGCGCAGCAAAGCAGGCTGGACGCGCTGGAGGCGCGCGTGACGGCGCTTGACGGAGGTGGCGCAAATGGATGACAGAATACTGGACAAGCTGGCAGGCGCGTATGAGAACGTGGTGCTCTACGCCCAGGACGGAACGCCGGGCGTCTTTGTGAAATTCCCGAGGATGAAATCCTCCGACCTTGACCCCAGCCTGCCGGAGCACACGCACCCGGCGTTTATCATAAACGGCGTGGAGCAGGACTATATCCTGCTGGGGAAATACAAGTGCGGGATGCAATATGCCTTCCGCTATCCGTACAGCGAAAGTGCGATGACCAGCCTGCCGGGCATCATTCCGACCGCGGGCCTGGATGAAGGCGCATTCCTGACCGGAATGCGCGCCTTCGGAGGCGGCGTATCCGGCATGACAGCGGCGGACAGGGGCCTTTTGCTGCTGCTGGCGCAGAAGCACGGATGGAAGCCCGGCGGCAACAACGGCCTGGGGCACTGCGTGCGCGACGCGCCCGTGTTCTACGACGGCTGCCCGCTTGACGAGGCGACGGGCACATACCTGTACAACGCAGGAGACCGGGTGGGCTATGATGGCTGGCTGTATGCGTGCCTGAAGGAGCACGAGCGGAGCCGCTCGATCAGACCGGACAAGTCCGCGTCGCACTGGAAGCGCCTGCGCAAAATCGGCGGAGACCACATCGACGGCATGGCATACACAGCCAACGGCAGCGGCCCGCTGTCGTGGTACCTGGACGGCATGGCGGGCAGCGTGTGCGATATCCTGGGCAACCTGTTCGAGGCGGACTATGGATACCGCGTGGTGGGCGGCGAATTGCAGATACTGCCGGACAACGACGCCGCCAGCCCTGAGGCAGACCTGTCCGAAACCAGCACGGCGTGGCGCGCCATCCTGCCCAGCCAGACGGACGACAGCTACACGCTGGTGGAGCCTGGCACAGCGGGCACGCTGCACTGGTCGTACGTATGGGGCGAGGAGGACAGGCGCCTGGTGCTGGACACCTCGACGCCGGAGGACATGACGGGCCTGACAATCGAAACGCCATTCAGCAAGCTGAGCTACGCATCCAGCTATCGCCTGCCCTATGTGCCCTGCATCGTGCGGGAGCTGGGGCTTTACCCCACTGCGGGCAGTGAGATGGAGGGTACCGTCGTCCTCTGCTGCGACAGAGGCATCCTGACCTGCAGCAGAGGCTGCTCCGAGGAAGGCGAGTACGCCGAAGGCATGGGCATGGGCCAGATGTGGATGAGCGGAAGCGCGCATGCGCTGAACGTGCACCGGGGCGCGCGGCAGCGGGCCATGGCGCAGGAATAAGGGCGATGGGAAACGGAGGAATCGGCATGACGAACGGAAAGCGCGCCGCGGCGTGGGCCAGGGCGCAGATCGGCACACCCTACGAGCAGATGGACTGCATCGGCCTGATTGTGCAGGCCATCCGCAGCGCGGAGGGCGCGAGCGGCGAGAGCCTTGCCTACCGCTGCGGCGGGACGAACGAGCTGTGGCGCAGCCTCAACGCGAGCGGCAAATACCGCTATATCACCCGGCGCGTGACGATGGAGAGCGCGCAGGCGCTTGGCCTTGTGAAGCCGGGCGCGCTTTTGTGCATCTGGGAGGCCGGGCACAACGACAAATACGGCGACGACGAGGGCGACTGCAGCCACATGGGCATGGTCGTAGGCGACGAGGACTGCGAGGTGGTGCATGCCTCGAAGTCCCTCGGGCGCGTGGCGGCCTCGACGCTTGCAAACGGCTGGACGCATGTGCTCACGCACCGGCTGATCGACCTGGAATGCGGCGACACGGAGGACATCGGATATGCGCCGATTCAGACGCATGTGCAGGCGACGGTGTGCACGCAGCACGACCCGCTGATGATCCGCGAGCAGCCGTTTGCCGGAAGCAGGCCGCTGGGCAAGGTGTGGCCAGGCGGAAGAATGACGGTGGTGGGACAGGCCGTATCCGGAACGGACGGCTTCGCCTGGCTGCCGGTGGAGGCCGTGCCCGACAACCGCAGAAGCGCCGTGCGCGGCTACGCGTGCGCCATGTACCTGAAGCTGGACGCGCAGACGGAGCAGAAGGCTTCGGACGGGGACGGCGTGCGCGTGCCGCGTGACGATCTGCTGGCGCTTTCCGACGCGCTGTCGGACATGGAATACTTTGACAGCTTCAACTCGAGCAACTACATCCAGGCCGTGGGCAGGCTGGAGGCCTGTGCGCGTACCGTGTGCGCGGCTATCGGAGGGGATGACTGAGATGCAGGAGCTGGTCAACGACGCGGGAAAGCTGGCAGGGTCGCTCTCCGCGATTGCGGGTCTGCTGGCGCTTGTGCTGGTCAACCCGATCCGCAAGGCCGTCAAGGCCAGGCGGGATACGGCGAAGCGGGAAAGAGAGGAGCGCCTTGCCGAGGAGCGCAAGGCGCGCGCGGAGGACGCGGCCTTCCGCCAGGAGATGCGCACGGCGCTCTCCGGGATCAATCAGGCGCTGGTGGCGCTGACGGACGACATCGGCGATCTGCAGTACGAGCGCCTCAGCCAGGCGCAGGAATACTATGCCCAGCAGGGCTGGTGCCCGGGATCGAAGAAGGAGATGCTCTGCCAGATGCACAAGAGCTACCGCGCCAAGGGACGCAACCATCTGAGCGAGCACTATGAGGAGGAAATCCTGCGGCTGGACAGCAAGCCGCCGGCCTCCTGAACGGCAAATGCGCGAACGCGTGCGCTTTTGCGGGCATCATCGCATGGGAAAAAATCATCGAATGATCCACAATATCAACAGATTATCCACAAGGGGAGGACAAACACATGATGGAGATCACCGACATTCTGCTGATTTCGCTGTTCATCGAGGCCGTCGTGAACGCGCTCAAGCCGCTGTGGACGAAGGGCGAGGGCGGCATGACCGCCTCCGAGCTGGCGAGCATGGCCATGGGCGTGCTGCTGGCCGTCACCTGCAAAATCAACATGCTGGAGGGCGTGGTGCATATCGACTGCCCGACGCTGTTCCTGTACGTCTTCTACGGCCTGACGGGCATCGCGCTGGGGCGCGGGACGAACTTCGTGTACGACCTGTGGACGCGGCTCAAGCAGTGGAAGGAGATGGACGTGCTCTCCGGCGTGCAGACGGACCTGATCGAAACGGAGCAGGACGCCAGGGAGGCCGGCATCGACCTGGAGGTGTCACACTGGTCGATCGAGCAGCTGCTTGCCTTTGCCAGGGCGAACGGCTTTGCGCTGGAGGGCGGCATGCCCGCGGACGAGCAGAAGGCGAAGGAATACCTGATTTACGCGATGTTCGGCCCTATTGAAGATGACGAGACGGACTGCGCAGACTGACAACCGGAAACCAATCATGCCCCGGCAGAGGTAAGCTGCCGGGGCGATTTTTCATAGGGTTATGGGTTTGACACAAACGGAGGGAGGAAAAGCCATGAACGCGGTGCAGCCGATCCGCGATATAGAGGTGCTGGACAAATGCTACGACATCGCCAGGAGGCACGACAGGAGCCGGAAGACCGGCGAGGTGAGCTGGGAGCTGCTGCTGCTGGTGGGGCTGAACACGTCGCTTCGCATCAGCGACATCCGACGCTTCCGCGTGCGCGACCTGCGCGGACGGGACTACGCCGAGATCAAGGCGCAGAAGACCGGCAAGGAGGCGCGCATCCTGATCAATCCGCCGGCGCGCAGGGCGATCAATCGCCTGCTGGCGGGACGGGACGCGGACGAATACGTCTTTCAAAGCAGGCAGCAGGACACATCCACGCACAGGGCGCGTCCCATCACGCGGCAGCGGGCGTATCAAATCCTCAACCGCATTGCGCGGGAGGCTGGCATCCGCGATCACATCGGCTGCCACACGCTGCGAAAGACCTTTGGGTATCACTACTACAAGATGACGGGCGACGTGGTGAGCCTGCAAAGGATTCTGTGCCACTCCTCGCGGCGGGAAACGCTGATCTACATCGGCGTCATCCAGGAGGAGATCGATGAAAGCCTGATGAGGTTCAACCTGACGGGGAGAAGATAAGAACCGGCGCGGCATGCAGGGGACGATGGAGCATCCTGCATGCCGCGCGTCTTTTTTCGTTTTGGATTCTGAAATGGTTGGGCGGCGTAGCGCTGTCAGATGAAATGGTTTTGAGGCGTAAGCGGGGCACGGCGGACAGAGAAAATGCCATGTGACGCTATGAATGGCCTGATGATCCTTACGGATGGCGGACGGGCTTGTCACAATACGAATGGGTTAAACACGCGGGGGAAAATCGTGCGCGAAAACGGCCATTATAAATAGGTAGGCGGATGGCAGAAACGCGTTTAACACAATCTCCTGTTATGACAAGCGCGGGACACGAGGCGATGGCGCGTGAAAGGGTTTGGCGGCGTTGCGTCAGATTTCGTGAAAGGATTCCGGAGAATCAAAAGTCTGCGCAGACACCCTGAGCAGGCTTTTGAAATGTCATTTCCGGATCAAGTCTTGCACCGTACACCCGCATGCGCCGGCGATCCGCTCCAGCGCGTCCAATTTCGGATTGCGCTCCCCTCGCTCCCAGTTCCCGACCTGCTGAGGCTTGACCCCGATGGCTTCGGCAAGCTGCGCCTGGGTCATGCCTGCGGACATGCGCGCAGAAGCAATCGGAGATTGCGCGCCTCTCGCGCGCGGCCCTCTGCGAGGCGCATGCGGCAGGTGAACAATCTGCTTTGCGTCCTCCGGGCTTTCGTTCTCCCACCGATCGATCGCCTCTTGAATCCTTGCGCGTGCGCCTTCCGGGAAAGCGTCGTCTTCCTCCAGACGGCGCGTCAGGAACTGCGCTGCCTTTCGGGTGAAAAGCTGCCGCTGGCCCAGCTCGATATGCCGGACATACGCCAGGCATTCGCCGGTGAATCGGGTGTTGTGCTCCGCATACAGCAGGAGCGCCTGGGTGATGGTCACTGTGTGATTCCTCCTTTGCCTGACCTTTACGCTATCCCTTCACGCGGTGAAGGGTCGCCGTGTCATCGTCCTGCGCGCCTACCAGCACCGGCGGCACCCACTTGAGCACCAGCTCACGCTTGGCTGGGTCATCCTTTGGGCCATGCCAGAAGTGGTGCCAGTGGGCGCGGCGGACATGCGGAACCGGCGACGCGTGGCCGCGCTGCTTTCCTTCGCGCGCGTCCTGCTGGGCGGCTTTGTCGCCTGGCATGCCCTTGCGGATGGTGGAGCCGATCCGGTAGCCGACAAGGATCGTCTGCGAGATGCCGGACGCCGTGACGGCCTGCGCGCCGGCCTGACCGCCGCGGCGCCTTTGCACCGTGCTTCCCGCGTCCGGCGTGTCGTCCGCGCACAGGTACAGCAGCAGATTGATCACCCGGCAGAAGACGTCCGCCTGCGCGCCGGTCAGCCTGTCCAGCAGCTGCTCCGGCAGGAGGCCGCCCAGGCCGACGCGCTCCACGGCGGATCGCCCGTAGGCGTCCAGCGCCTGATCCAGCGTGCCGGAGATGGGCAGCGCCAGCGCCAGAGCCTCGCCGCCGGTGAGGAAATGCGCGCGCAGCTCCGGCCATTTCTGCCGGGCGTCGTACTCCAGCCAGGCGAAGAAGCCTTCCGTCTCCCTGCCCATGACCTTCATGGGCGCCTCGATGTACACACAGGGCACAGGCAGGCGCGTCAGCGCATCGAATGGGATGTCTCCTGTGATCTCCTGCCCGGTCAGAATCTGCGCAAGCGTGTGGTCGAAGATGTAGATTTGCTTGTGACGGCACCAGAGGTACGCCGCCGTCAGATCCTGCACGTCGCGCATGCGCGCGGCGGAGACGGGCTTCCCGTCCGCCTCCGCGACAGCGGCCATCGCCGCCGCCATGGGCAGCGCGCACCAGTCCGGCCACGCGCCGTCTGCAGCATACCTTGCGCGGCCTGCCTCCATCTCGCGGAGCTTGCGCAGCGCCGCCTTCTCATTGTCCATCACGGCCTTGCAAAATGCCTGTGGCTTTGTCATGATGTCCTTTCTGCCGGGGATTGTCCGCCCCGGCCCGGCGTTGTCTTAAATCTCGTACACGCCGAAGCCCTGATCGACTGCCCACCAGTCGTCCTTGTCCGACACGTCCCAGCCGATTCGGTCGTACAGCCGCTGTGCGTCCGCGTTATCCGGGGCGACGAAGATGCTGCCGAACTCGCTGGACAGCGCGCGCAGAAGCGCGGTGCCGTGGCCCTGATTGCGGTGCGCCTCGTCGATGTCGATCCGATCGCAGTAAGCGCTGTTTTCATCGACGGTCAGGCTCGCCCAGCCGATCTCCTGGCCATCCAGCGTCATCACATAGGACATCGAGGTGTAGATGCCCTCGTCGGTGCTCATGGTGCGCTCGATCGTCGTCATTGTCGTGGTCTCCTTTTTTGTTCCTTTCGATGGCATTACTATACCATCATTTGATTGCGTTGTCAACGGTTTTTTGAGTTTTTTGACAAATTCTTTTGTCAATTCTGGATGGGGGCCACCCGGCCCATCATCGGGCGGAAGTTTTGGCGGCGTTACCTGGAAAGCGCATGACGCATGATGTCAGCGTAGTGATAAAGATCATTAAGCGGATGATTCAGAGCGCCCATGATGAAATTCTCATCTGGGATCACGCTGTCCCAGATTCCGCAAGAGTTCATCTCGATGTGATCACCGAAACACATGGCCTAGACGCCGTCCACACAGACGACGTCTTCGCCCTGGGTGACGCTGCGGCGCTCGCGGCGGACGCTGAGACGCGAGATGTCGTCGAGCGTGAAGCCGGATTCCAGCGCGGACAGGATCGCTTGAAGTGACAGCTCCATGATACCTCCTTGCCCGGATACGATGCCTCCGGGCCGGGCAGATGAAATGGTTTTGCGGCGTTGCATGCGTCATGCGTAGCTGGAGTATCCGACCTCCTTGTCATCTGTGATCGGATCGAGGTAATGCCCGGTGGCCGTCGGATGACGGAGCATGAGACGCGGCTTGCCGTACCAGTCGACGATCTTCGTACGGACGGTATACTCCTGCGTACCGGTGAAGGAATCCCGGCAGGGGCGGACGTTACCCATCCATGAGAAGCCGCCGATGTAGTCACCAGAGATCCCGCGCAGCACGGCGGTATGCCTGCCGCGCAGCGCGACGACCTGGAAGAAGTCCACGTTGGTCTGCTCATAGCCCCAGGAGCCGCAGAAAAGATCACCGACGCGCACGCCGTCTGCGTTGGGCGTGGGCTGGGAAAGGCTATGCTGATAGGCCACGCGGGCTGCGAAGGTCTCCGGGGTGATTTCGCGGGCATCAGAGCGGTGGGCAGCCTCGCGGTCTTCCTGATCGGCATAGACCCGGCTGAGGTTTTCGGCAGCAATGGCGCGTTCCTCATCGGTCAAAAGGCCGGAGGGCTGGCGCTTCATGACGGGGAATTGCAGCATGTTGTGTTCCATGTGGATACCTCCTGAAATGGTTGTCGGCATATGGCTATCCGCGACGCTTTCAGCGTTTCGGGCCGGGGGCCACCCGGCCCATCATCGGGCGGAATGGTCAGGCGTAAAGGGCATTCAGCTGGACGGCGAGCGCCTGTGCAGCGCGGTATGCCCGGAAGGTGAGGCGCTTGTTCCAGGACTGCATCGTCGGCGACCAGTGGAAACCGGCGGCCTTCGGGCTGCGCTCCTGATCCTGGGCGGCGGCGGGCTGCTCCTCGATGGGGTCGGTCTGCTCCTCGACGGGGGCGGGCTGCTCCTCGACGGGGGCGGGCTGCTCCTCGACGGGGGCGGGCTGGGCTGCGTCCAGGGCGGCTGCGTGGTCGGGATGATCCGGGCTGATCCTGATCCGCAGGGATACGGGATTTTCGCCCTCCTGGACGGTCACGTCGGCAAAGACGGTGCCGTCCGGGGAGACGGTGTAGCGGGCCGGGAAGGTCTGGCCGTTGATGGAGACGGCATCTGGGGTATAGGTGCAGGTGCTAAGCATGGGTCGTGCTCCTTTCGTGCGGTCGGTGGGTGGTTCGCCTGCCTCATCAGCGCCGGGCGGCGGGTTCCGGCGGACGCCCGAAGGGGCGTTTCGGCGGTCAGTGCAGGTAAAAGCTGCGGGGCGATGCGTCCGGGTCGTCGTCATCGCACCAGGCGTCATAGGCTGCGGGGTCCCGGCGCTTGAATTCGTCCATGATCCAGCCGCGGACGATGGGCAGCTCGGGCGTCATCGGGAGCACATCGGTCAGCTCCCAGTCCTGGACGAGCTGCTCGGTGGTACGGGAAGCAAGGCGGTTTCTGGCGGTGATTTCGGAGTTCGTCATGGGGTGCGCTCCTTTCGGTCGGTTGGTGGTGGTGGCTGGCGGTGCGGACCGCCGTGGTCGATGGCCAAATCATAGCACAGTTTCCGGCCCGATTCGGCCAGGCCCCGGAAAACCAGCGAAGTTCCCACTACGGGGGAAAAAAATTTTTCGGCGGCCCAACGCGTGCGTCGCGCGGTATTTGTTCCCGCGCGCGTATGGCGGACGGCGGAGGGAAGCGGACGGCAGATGATCCGGCGCGGCGGTGCGGCGGACAGCCGAGGCGTCAGACTGACCAGGCGCGGCGGTGCGGTGGACGGGTGGCGATGGCAGGCGGAGCGGATGAGCGACGGCGGCGGACAGC